>JAFAYN010000537.1 GCA_019240375.1 Gemmatimonadota bacterium | reverse complement strand
AAGCCGCTGGGCGAGATCGCCTTCCTCGGCGCGATGGGGGAGGATCCCCTCGACGCGCCGGGGTGAAACCTTCCCCCGGGCGCAGCGTACTTACGCAGCGGGACGGGCGTTGTGCGACCTCCCTCCCCGGGGGTATTCTTGTGTCCTCCGAATTCCGCTCCCCGCAACATCCAGCAACGTGGCAACATCCCAGACCGCGCGCCCCGGACGGGCCCGCTCCGAGCCGGCCCGCAAGGACGCACGCAGCGAGACGTGGGAGTGGATCAAGTCCCTCGGCGTCGCCGTCGTCCTGTTCCTGATCATCCGCACCTTCCTGGTGCAGGCCTTTTCCATCCCTTCCCGGAGCATGGAGAACACCCTGCTGGTGGGGGACTACCTGATGGCGAACAACGCCATCTACGGCCCGCACATCCCCTTCACCGACAAGCGCCTCCCCGGGTTCCGCGAGCCGAGGCACGGCGACATCGTGGTCTTCCGCCCCACCTACAACCACCCGGTGATCGACGTGGTGAAGCGGGTGATCGGCCAGCCGGGGGACACGCTGCAGATGAAGGGCGGAGTGGTGTTCCGCAACGGGAAGGCGCTGAGCGAGCCGTACACGGTGGCCCCGTCGGCCCCGGACGAGCCGATCGCCTACACCGGGACGGGGAACGCCTCGCTCCTCCCGCCGGAGATAGACCCGGCGCGCTACGGCTACCACAACCAGGTGCCGGCGCTCCTCCCCTCGGTGAACCGCGACACCTACCGCCCCACGCGCGACAACTGGGGGCCGCTGGTGGTCCCCCGGGGGAGCTACTGGCTGATGGGCGACAACCGGGACGAATCGCTGGACTCGCGCTTCATGGGCTTCATCCCGCGCGACGTGATCTACGGGAAGCCGATGTTCATCTACTACTCGTACGACCCGGAGCTGGACCGGCCCTTCCCGCGCCTGGTCACCGCCGCGCGCTGGGGGCGGATCGGGAGCGTGATCCACTGAACAGGGCCGCGCGGTGAGCACACCCCTGGCACCCCCCCTCCCGCCCGGACCGCGCACCCGCGTTCCGGGCGGTCACCTTCTCGCCTTCCGGCGCGACCCCCTGGGCATGCTGGAGCGCGCCGCGCGCGGCTTCGGCGATGTGGCCGCGCTCCGCTTCGGGCCTCGGCGGGTGATGCTGCTCTCCGACCCGGAGCTGATCCGGGAGGTGCTGGTGGCGCGCCACCGCGAGTTCATCAAGAGCTACGCGCTGCAGCGCGCCCGCGTCCTCCTGGGCGAGGGGCTGCTGACCAGTGAGGAGCCCCTGCACCTGCGGCAGCGGCGCCTGGCGCAGCCCGCCTTCCACCGGGAGCGGATCGCCGGCTACGGGAGCGTGATGGCCACGTACGCGGAGCGCGTGGCGGAGGGGTGGCGTCCCGGCGGGGAGGTCGACGTGGCGCGGGAGATGACCCGGCTGACGCTGTCCATCGCCGGGACGACGCTCTTCGGCGCCGACGTGGCGGGGGAGGCGGAGGAGATCTCCGCCGCACTCACCGACGCCATCGGCCTCTTCGACCGGCTGGTCAACCCGCTGGGGCCGCTGCTCGACCGGCTCCCCACCCCGGGGACGCGGCGGATGCGCCGCGCGCGGGCGCGGCTGGACGCCACCATCTACCGGATGATCGCGGAGCGGCGGCGGAGCGGGGTGGACCGGGGCGACCTGCTGACCATGCTCCTCCTGGCGCAGGACACCGAGGGGGACGGGGGCGGGATGAGCGACCTGCAGCTCCGCGACGAGGCGCTGACCATCTTCCTGGCCGGGCACGAGACCACCGCCAACGCCCTGTCGTGGAGCTGGTACCTCCTGGCCCGCCACCCCGAGGCCGAGGCCGCGCTGCACGCCGAGGTGGACCGGGTGCTCGGCGGGCGGCTCCCCACGGCCGACGACCTGTCCGCGCTCCCGTACACCCGCGCCGTGCTGGCCGAGTCGATGCGCGTCTTCCCCCCGGCGTGGGTGCTGGGGCGCGAGCCGCTGCAAGACGTGGAGATCGGCGGCTACCGGGCCCCGAAGGGGTCGATCGTGCTGATGAGCCCCTGGGTGACGCAGCGCGACCCGCGCTGGTGGTCCGACCCGCTCCGCTTCGACCCGGCGCGCTGGACCCCGGAGACCGAGGCCGCGCTCCCGCGCTTCGCCTACTTCCCCTTCGGCGGGGGGCCGCGCAAGTGCATCGGGGAGGGGTTCGCCTGGATGGAGGGGATCCTGCTGCTGGCGGTGTTCGCGCAGCGGTGGCGGCTGCGGCTGGTGCCGGGGCACCCGGTGGAAACCCTCCCGCAGATCACCCTCCGCCCGCGGCACGGGATCCGGATGGTCGCGGAGCGGCGCGGGGGGTGACCCCCGCGCCGCGACCTCACCTGGACTCCGTTTCCTGCTCCTCGTCCTTGGCCCGCTGCGGGTCGCGCTGCACCTCCCGCTCCGCCGCCTGCTCCTCCCGGGCGATCTCCAGCCAGCGGTTCCACACGCGGGGGTGGTCCAGCAGCGCCACCACCTCCGGGTCGAAGTGGCTCCCCGCCCCCTCGCGCAGCATGCACAGCACCTCCTCGGGCGGGAGCGGGTCGCGGTAGGTGCGCGGCTGCGAGAGCGCGTCGAACACGTCCGCCACCGCGATCAGGCGCGCCGAGAGCGGGATCCTTTCCCCCGACAGGCAGCAGGGATAGCCGGAGCCGTCCCAGCACTCGTGGTGCGACGAGACGATCTCCCGGATCCCCGGGTGGATCTTTTCCAGCGGCGCCAGGATGTCGGCGCTCTCGTGGGGGTGGCGCTTGATCTCCGCGCGCTGCTCCGGGGTGAGCGGCCCGTGGGAGTGGATGATGTCGAAGAAGCGGTCGTCGATCTTCCCCATGTCGTGCAGCAGGGAGGCCACCCGCAGTGTCGAGCGCTCCGGGCGCGGCATCCGCAGCTCCGCCGCCAGCGCGTCCGTCAGGTTGGCGACGCGGCGCGAGTGCCGCGCCGTCGCCACGTCCCCCGCGGTGATGGTGTTGAGGAGGAGGTCCACCATGGTCCGGTGCAGGCGCCGCCGATTCCTGTCCCGGCGGCGCGCGTCCGTGGCCCAGGCGGCGCCGATGACCCCGGCGGCGACCAGCATCCCCCCGAGAAAGCCGCGTTGCGTGGACCGGGGGTGGGTGTCGAATTTCATGCAGTCGTGTGGTGAGGGGTCGCGAAAGCGGTCCGCTCCTCCGCACAAGTCAAGCCATCCCGGAACCCCCGCATCCCCGTGCTTTCCCGCTCCGCGCTCGTCCCCATCCTCCTGCTGACCTGCTCCAACGTCTTCATGACGTTCGCCTGGTACGGCCACCTGCGGCATCGGGGCGCCTCGCTCCCCCTGGTCATCGTGGTGAGCTGGGGGATCGCCTTCTTCGAGTACTGCTTCCAGGTGCCGGCCAACCGCATCGGCTACCAGCACTACACGGCGGCGCAGCTCAAGACCATCCAGGAGGTGATCTCGCTCCTGGTCTTCGCCGTGTTCTCCGTTCTGTACCTGCGGGAGGAGCTGCGCTGGAACTACCTGGTGGGGTTCGCGCTGATCTGCGCGGCCGTGTTCGTGGTCTTCCACGAGTGGTGAAACGGGGAGGGGAATGGATCTTGCTTTTTAAGTTATGATTTTGCAACAACTTGTGCTCTGAAGGGGCGATGCCGCCCCGAAGGCGATGGAGACGAAGGGAATGAGCCTGGGCGACGAACTTCTCAAACGTGCGCTGACCGACGGCGAGACGGGGCTGTACAACCGGATCTCGCTCCGGCTGGAGCTGGAGCGCGCGGTGGACAAGGCCGAGCGCTACGGCTTCCCCCTGGGCATCGTCACCATCCGCTGCGACGGGTGCAGCACGGACTCGCTGACCGAGTTCGCCCGGCACCTGGCCGGAGGGGTGCGCCGCTCCGACTGCCTGGCGCGCACCGGCGACCGCGAGCTGTCGCTCCTCATCACCCACGAGGACGCGGAGAACGCCACCGAGGTGGTGGAGCGCCTGGACCGGCTCTGCCGCGGCTACCAGGGCGCCCCGATTCACACCGAGATCCAGACCGACCTGGAAACGCAGGACTTCCGCCGGCTGCTGGACCGCGTCTGACTCCCGACACCGCCATCCTGGTGTTCGTGCGCGCCCCGGAGGCGGGACGCGTCAAGACGCGCCTGGCCGCGGAAGTCGGCGCGGAGGCGGCGCTGCGCGTGTACGTGCGCCTGGCGGAGCACGCGCTTGCAGAGGCGCGGGCGGCGGGAGCGGCGGTGCGGGTGCACTTCACCCCCGCGGGGGCGGAGGCGGCGGTGCGCGGCTGGCTGGGCGGGCCCGCGGACTACCTCCCGCAGGCGGAGGGCGACCTGGGGGAGCGGCTGGAGCGCGCCTTCGCGGAAGCGTTCGCGGCGGGGTTCCGGCGGGTGGTGGTGATCGGCTCCGACCTGCCGGAGCTTTCGGCGGAGGTGCTGCGGCGGGCGGCGGTGCTGCTGGACGGGTACGCGGCGGTGCTGGGACCCGCGCGCGACGGGGGGTACTACCTGCTGGGGCTGCGCGCGCCCCTGCCGGAGGTGTTCCGGGGGATCCCCTGGAGCACGGACGCGGTGCTGGCGCGCACCCTCGATCGGCTGCGGGCGGCGGGGATCGAGCCGGCGCTCCTGGAAACGCTGGGCGACGTGGACGAGGCGGCGGACCTCCCGCCCGGGTGGCGGGAGTGGGCGACGGGATAGGGGAAACTCACCGGTAGCTTCGGGCCAGCCGCTCCGGGTCGGCGCCGAGCCAGTAGGCCAGGCGGAGGCGCCACATCAGCAGGACGGTGCGCGCGATCCCCCGCTCCTCCCAGCGCCGGCTGGAGGTGACCACGCGCTCCCGCAGGCAGAGCGGTCGCCCCCGCTGCTTCAGGGCCCGGCTCAGCGCCACGTCCTCCATCAGCGGGATCTCCGGGAAGCCGCCCGCCGCCTCGAACCACTTCCGCCGCACGAAGATGGCCTGGTCGCCGGTGGCGATCCCGCTGACGCGCGAGCGGAGCGAGATCATCCGCTCCACCACCCGCAGTGCCGGGGGGCGCCCCGACAGCCGCACGTCGAAGCGCCCCCATCCCCTCCCGCTCCGCCGCAGCCCTTCCAGCACCGCCCGATCCGCCTCCGGCGGGAGCCGGGTGTCGGCGTGCAGGAAAAGGAGGACGTCGCCGCCGGCTTCGCGGGCGCCGGCGTTCTGCTGGCGCGCCCGGCCGCGCCCGGAGCGGACCACCCGGTCGGCCAGCGGCGCGGCGATCTCCGCGGTCCCGTCGGTGCTCCCCCCGTCCACCACGATCACCTCGTGCCCCCGGCCGCGGAGGGGGCGGAGCGTGGCGAGGGTGTCCGCGATCCCCGCCGCCTCGTCCAGCGCCGGGACGACGACCGAGATCCGTTTTCCCGGGGGCGATGGGGTCATGTGGCGGGGAGCGGGGATAAGCGGAAGCGGAAACGGACGTCGTGGCGGCGGTTGGTGCCGGGGACGATGGTCCGCTCGACGAGGACGACCCCGCCGTCGCGGGCCACCAGGAGCACGGTGGAGGCGCGGGTCCCGTACTCGGGGCTGGCGATGAACGGGGAGGAGAGCATCCGCTCGCGCTCGACCCCCACCCCGGTGTCGGGGAGGAGCGGATCGGGGGCGGGGTCGGTGTCCGCCAGCACGCGGAGGAGCGCTTCCACGTCCGGCTCGTCCCCGCGCCGCACGACCTCGCGAAGCGCCGCCTTTCCTCGCTCCACCTTGGGCCAGGGGGTGTCCAGGAGCGCGTTGCTCAACCCGTAGATCCCCGGCCCCAGCACCCGGACGCCCTCACCGCGGTTGGACAGGTAGGCCAGGCGCTCGCCGTCGCCCACCAGCAGGTTGAAGCCGGCGTACGCCCCCACGCTGGGGAGGAGGGCGCGGAGGTACGCTTCCGGCTCGCCCTCTCCCAGCAGGAACCCGCCCACCAGCCCGCCGCGCGAGGGGGCGTCCACCGGGGGCGGGGTCGTTTCGCGGTAGTTGGTGACCGCGGCCCAACGCCCCTCCCGGGTGATCCCCATCCACGTCCCCCCGCCGCGCAGGTCGCGCCCGGCCAGCACCCCCGGGGCGTCGTCCCACCAGCCGGCGGGGGCGGTGGGGCGCGCGTAGAACTCGTCGCGGTTGGCGGCCACGATCAGCCGGTAGCGCGGGTGGGCGTCGTGGGCCAGCAGGATCAGGCACATGGACGGACGGGCTTCCCCGGTGCGGTGGAACGGACAGGTCCGGCGAGCTGAAACGGATACCCCGAACGCCGCGTAGAGATCGGAGTATCAGGGAGTTGGAAGTTGCCTTTCGCGCGCGGAAGCCGATACTCGGAGCGGCGCGCGTCCAGGCGCCCCTCCCGCAGGACCCCGACCCACCGGAGCCGAGTCGTATGCTGCACCACAAGACCTTCGTACTGGGCCCCGACCGTGAGTGGGTGGTTTTCGTGCACGGGGCGGGGGGGAGCTCGTCCATCTGGTTCCGGCAGCTCCGCGAGTTCCGGCAGCACTTCAACCTGCTGCTGGTGGACCTGCGCGGGCACGGGGAGTCGCAGGACCTCCTCCCTCCGCGCGCGGGCGATTCGTACACCTTCCGCGACGTCAGCGCCGAGATCCTGGAGGTGATGGACCACCTGGGGATCCCCTCCGCGCACTTCGTGGGGATCTCGCTGGGGACCATCCTGATCCGCACCCTGGGGGAGATCGCCCCGGAGCGGGTACGCTCCATGATCCTGGGCGGCGCCATCACCCGCCTCAACCTGCGCTCGCGCACCCTGGTGTTCCTGGGGAACACGGTCAAGCGCTTCGTCCCCTTCATGTGGTTGTACCGCCTCTTCGCCTGGATCATCATGCCGAAGAAGCGGCACGAGAAGTCGCGCCTCCTGTTCGTGAACGAGGCGAAGAAGATCGCGCAGAAGGAGTTCATGCGCTGGTTCCAGCTGACCTACGAGGTCAACCCGCTACTGCGCTTCTTCGAGGAAAAGGAGATCCCCGTCCGCACCCTGTACCTGATGGGCGAGGAGGACTACATGTTCCTTCCCCCGGTGCGGCACCTGGTCTCGAAGCACCGCCACAGCACCCTGCGCGTGCTGGAAGACTCCGGGCACGTGTGCAACGTGGACCGGGCCGACCTGTTCAACCGCTTCTCCATCGACTTCATCTACGGGCGGCTGGCGCCCGCCGGGTGAATCCCTGCGCTTCCAGCCAGAAGTAGAACTCGTCGAACCAGTGGTCGCTGCTGGTCCCCTGCTTCCGCGTGCCGAAGCCGTGGCCGCCGGCGCTGAAGACGTGGACCTCGGGCCGGTGCCCCGCCGCCGTCAGCGCGTCGTGGAAACGGACAATGGGGGCGAGCGCCACGTTGTCGTCCTGGGCCCACGCCAGGAACATGGGAGGGAGCTTCGCCGGGATGGCCGGCATCCTGCCGAACGGAGCGCCGTAGATCATCGCGGCGAAGCTCGGGCGCGCGGCGGAGTCCGCCTGGAGCAGGGCCCCGCTGGTGACCATGCCCCCCGCCGAGAAGCCCATCATGCCGACCCGGTCGGGATCGACGCCCCACTCCGCCGCGTGCCGGCGGACCACCTTCAGCGCCTGGATCCCGTCCGCGATCCCGTACCTCCCCGCCGTGTCCATGTCCATCTGCGGGATGCCGTCCCCGCGCTTTTCCACGATCCGGTACTTGAGCACGAACGCGGCGATCCCCCGTTCCTGGAGCCAGCGCGCGACGTCCTGGCTTTCCAGGCTGATGGCCAGCGCGACGAAGGCGCCTCCGGGGGCGATGACGACTCCGGTCCCCGTGGCTTTGCTCCGCTCCGGGAGGTAGGCCGTCAGCGTGGGGGTCACCACGTTGAAGATCACGGTCCCGACGGGGGTGTTCTCGATCGTCCTTTCCTTCTGTGTCCACCCTTCGGAGCCCGGAGCCACGCCGGGCCAGAGGTTCACGGTCTGCTGCGCGGGGGCGGTGCAGGCCGTGACGAGCGTGAGGGCGATTCCGCCCGCGAGACGCGACAGAGTTCGGCGCATGTTCCCTCCATGGGTAGGGTCGGTACAGGACACCGGCATGGTAGGGATGCGGATGGGGGCGTTCAAGGGCGGAATGCACGCCCGTGGCGGATCATGACAACATCATTACACCCGCGAGCCGCTCCTCCCGCGTGGGTCCCGCGGAACGGAGATCGCAGGAGGGGACCGGAGCCCCAGCGTCCAGAGACCGTCACACCCTAGATCGCGCCCATGCCCAGCTACGTTCCCGGACCGCCGTACCCGTTCCGCCTCCGCCGCTCGCAGATCCACGGCCGCGGCGCCTACGCCACGCAGCCCATCGCCGCGGGGACGCGGATCATCGAGTACAAGGGGGAGCGGATCACCACGGCCGAGGCCGACCGCCGCTACCCGGACGACCCCGAGCACCCGCACCACACCTTTCTGTTCGCCATCGACGACGACGTGGTGGTGGACGCGGCCTTCAGGGGGAACGCGGCGCGCTGGATCAACCACTGCTGCGATCCCAACTGCGACGCGGTGATCGACGACGGGAGGATCTTCATCGAGGCGGTGCGCGACATTGCGCCCGGGGAGGAGCTGACCTACGACTACAACTTCATCCTGGACGAGCGGCACACCCCGGCGGCGAAGCGGCGCTACCCCTGCCACTGCGGCGCCGAGAACTGCCGGGGGACCATCCTGGCGAAGAAGCGCTGAGGCTCAGAACCGATCTTCTTCTCTCTCCAGCGCGGTGCTCATTCCACGCAAGCTGCCTCGTAGCGCGCGGGCTGGGCGGAGGGGGACCAGCACGATGCGGTTCTCGAAGGTGAAGAGCTGGAGTCGCTGTCCAACTTTGAGATTGAGCCTTTCACGTATCGACCGTGGGATCGATACGTGGAACTCGGGGGAGATCGTGACCGTCTCCATGGGTCCCATGTCAGCGGAGGGGGATTGTGGCGGTGAAGCCCAGGGGCGACAGGGCGAGGGTGGGGCGCGCTCCGCCGCCGTCCGCCCGGTAGGCGCGCCACCGTTCCAGAACGCGCGGCGTGGCGATCCCCAGCACCGCGCCCGCGACCACGTCGCTGCTCCAGTGCCGGTCCCGCCGCACCCGCGACCACCCCACCATCGAGGCCGTCCCGTACGAGAGCGCCGTCACCCACGGCCTGTGCGCCTCCCGCGACACCGTGCTGGCGACGGCGAAGGCCACCGTGGTGTGCCCGGAGGGAAAGGACTGCCGGACGCCGCGGAAGCTCAGCGGGTGGAACTCGTCCCTATCTCCGCCCTCCCCCGGGCGCGACCTCCCCAGCACCGACTTCAGCGCCAGGTCGGCGACGCTTCCCAGCACCACCGACTCGGCCACGTGCGCAGCGCCCTGCGCCACCCGCTCGTCCCCACGCCTCCGCGCGACCTCGTAGGTGAGCCCGATCACCGGGAGGGCGATCTCGGTGCGCCCCAGCCACTCGCTCACCTGCGCGACGGGGGACGGGGCGCCCCGCTGCTCCAGGTACACCTCGTCGCGGATCTGCGCGTCCAGCAGGAAGGCGCCGCCGATGGCCGCCGCTCCCGCGGCGCTCCACACCACCGCCGACGACGGGTGGGCCTGCGCCGACGCACCGGCCGGGAGCGCCAGGGCGGCGAGGAGGAGCAGGGGAGCGAGACGGAGCAGCGCCCTCACGCCGTCGCTCCGCCGCAGCTCGACCCCGCCCCCGCCGTGCACCCGTAGCAGTGCGGCCCCAGCACGATCTCCCGCCCGGTGAGCGCTTCCAGGTCGAAGTCGAACACGGTGCGCGGGGCGCGCGGGTGCACCGGCAATTCCAGCATCTGGTTGAAGTCGCAGTCGTACAGCGTCCCCTCCCACCCCACGGACAGGGTGTTGCGGCACATCACCCCCGCCGCCGCCGCCGGGTTGTAGGCGACGAGCAGTCTTTCCATGTACTCCTCCAGCTTCCCGGTGTCGGCCAGGTGCTCCAGGAAGCGGGAGATGGGCATGTTGGTGATGGTGTACAGCCGGTTGAACTCGATCCCGTACAGCCGCCGCATCTGCTGCTTCCAGTCGCGCTCCAGCGCCCCCTGGCTCCCCGGTAAAAAAGTCCCCACCGGGTTGGTCACCAGGTCCAGCACCAGCCCCGTCCCCTCCCGCCCGTACCCCAGCTCGTTGAAGCGCCGCAGCGCCGCCACCGACTGCTCGAACACCCCGTCGCCACGCTGCGTGTCCGTCCCCTTCTGGCGGAAGTGGGGGAGCGAGGCCACCACCTCCACCCCGTGCTCGGCCAGGAACTCCGGGAGGTAGGCGTAGTTGGGGAGCCGGGTGATGGTCAGGTTGCAGCGGTCCAGCACCCGCTTCCCCGCCGCCCGGGCGCGCGTCACCAGCTCGCGCCAGCGCCGGTGCAGCTCCGGGGCGCCGCCGGTGACGTCCACCGTGGGGATGTCCGTCCCCTCGACGATCTCCAGCACCCGGTCCAGCACCGCGTCCGGCATCATCTCCGTGCGGTCCGGCCCGGCGTCCACGTGGCAGTGGCGGCAGGTCTGGTTGCACTTCCGCCCCACGTTCACCTGCAGGATCTCGATCCGGGTTGGACGGAGGGGGTACAGCCCCGAGCCTTCCAGCGCCGCCTCGAAGCTCCGCTCCAGCGGGAGCCCGGCGAGCAGCTCCCGCTGGGCTCCCGCCGTGGCGAGCGGGGCGTGGCGCTTCTGGAGGGTCGGGAGCATGTGCGGCATCGTCACATCCCCAGCTTTTCCGCGTGGTTGCGCATCTGGATCCCGTGCACCAGCGAGGCGCCGCCCCGGATGGCCGCGGCGACGTGCACCGCCTCGGTCATCTGCTCGGTGTCGGCCCCCTTCTGCAGGCAGTCGCCGGAGTACGCGTCGATGCAGTACGGGCACTGCACCGCGTGGGCCACCGCCAGGGCGATCAGCGACTTTTCCCGCTGCGAAAGGGCGCCCTCCGCGAACACCGCGTTGTACCAGGCGAAGAACTTGTCCGCCAGCTCCGGGGCGTCCCGGCCGATCTCGCCGAAGCGGGGGAGGTCGTGCGAATCGTAGTAGTGGTCGTGCATCGGTCCTTCCCCAAAAAGGTTTGTACAGGGTGCCCGCGGAGCGAAGAAAACGTTCCACCGGCTCACCGGTGGAACGTCGCGAGGGAGGGAAAGGTTCCCTCCCGCCGTCGAGCGGGGCGGCCGAGCTACCCCTGCGAGGCGACCGGGGCGCGGGACTTCAGCCGCTCCAGGTAGTCGCGGATGCGCTGGGCGTTGGTCCCGGTGTCGCCCTTCCCCACCCTGGACACCGAGCGCACGTCCACGCGCGAGACCCCGGAGGCGGGCATCACCCGGATCACCACGTCGTCCTTGAAGCCGAACCAGCGCGTCTGGTCGGTGGCCTCGATCCGCCCCTCGTCCGAGTTCTCCGCCACGATCCGCCACCCCATGTCGCGCGCGGCGGCCAGCGCCTCGTCGTACGCCTGGGAGATCGGGAGGGCGAGCATCACCGGCTGGATGTCGGGGTAGGCCTTCTGCTGCTGGGCGGCGACGGCTTCGCCCTCGTAGGCCGAGGGGTTGGTGGCGCCCTCGCGGGCCCGGATTGGGGCGATGGCCACGAACGCCGGCGGGTTGCGCACGTCGGTGGTGATGTCGTGGATGGGCGGCGCCCCCCGCGCGCCCCGGCCGAAGCTCCAGGGGACCAGCACCGCCCCCAGCGCCAGCACCAGCCCCACGACCGCCGTGATCCGGCCGCGCGACTCCCGGGTCCTGAACAGCGCCACGAGGCACGCCAACGCGCCCAGGATCCCCAGGTATGCGCCCCACTTGAGCAGGCTGAACCCGACCCCGAAGTGCCACCACCCCAGGCGGCTCCCCGGTCCGGCCAGCGCCACCATCAGGGCGGCGAGGGCGGCCACCGCGAAGGCGGCGAGGGCGAGGCGCGACAGGGGCGGGTCTTCGGCGGCCAGGGCGGCGAGGTCGGCGTGCCCGGATTCGTGGCGGTGGTACGTCGTCGTCATGAGACCTCTCCGTGCTTGGGGGTGCGGATCTTCCGGATCGCTACGGGGACCAGGGCGAGCACGCCCAGCAGCCCCAGCGCGACCAGGACCTCGGGGGAAAGGAGCTGGTCCGGCGAGCGGATCCTGCCCAGCGACTCGCCCAGGTTGGCGAACACGAAGCTCCCCGGGACGATCCCGATCGCGGTGGCCGCCACGTACGTCCGGGTGCGGACGGGGGTGAACGCCGGGATCAGGTTGACCAGCCAGAAGGGGAAAACCGGGACCAGGCGCAGGAACAGGAGGTAGCTCGCCGCGTTCCGCTCGAACCCCTCGGCCACCCTGCGCCCCCGCTCCCCCAGCCGGCGTCGCGCCGCGTCCGCGAACAGGTGCCGCGCCGCCAGGAAGACCAGGGTGGCGCCCACGGTGGCGGCGCCCACGATCAGCGCGGTCCCTACCCACCGCCCGAACAGGAGCCCCATCCCCAGCGACAGGACCGCCGCCCCGGGGATGCTGAGCGCCGCCGCCGCCACGTACGCCGCGAAGGCCAGCAGGAGCGTGCGCGCGTAGTGCGCGCGGGTGTAGGCGAGGAGCTCGTCGCGGTGCTCCCGGAGCGCGTCCAGGGTGAGCCAGCGCTGTCCGCCCAGGGCGAAGAAGGCCGCGAGCCCCGCCACGAACGCCGCCAGCACCACCCACCGAGCCCAGCCGGCCCCCTTGTCCTCGCCGGGAGCGCTCACGCGACCTGGCCCCGCCGCCCCTGCGCCGGCGCCGCGCCGTCGTCGGACGAGCGGCCGGCCTCCAGCAGCTCGAACAGCTTGCTCCCCAGCCCCGACAGCTCACGGACGCTGGTGGCGACGCTTTCCAGCGAGGCCAGCTGCTCCTGGGTGGAGGCGGCGCTCTCTTCGGCGGCGGCGGCGTTCTGCTCGCTGATCTCGGTGGCGCGGGTGACCGCCGCGGAGATCAGCTCGTTCTGCTCCCGCGCCCCCTCGGTGAGCGCCGCCACCCCGGCGACCTCGTCGCGGAGCTGCGCCACCCGGTCGATGCTTTCCCGCAGCGCCACGGCGGCGCGGTCGGCGCCCCCCGCCCCCTCGGCGATGTCCTCCCGCGCCCCGCCGATGGCCTCCGCCACCCGGGCGATCTCGGAGCGTACCTCCTCCACGATCTGCCCGATCCGGCCGGCCGCCTGCGCGCTGTTCTCGGCCAGCTTGCGGACCTCGTCGGCCACCACGGCGAAGCCCCGGCCGTGCTCCCCGGCGCGCGCCGCCTCGATGGCGGCGTTCAGCGCCAGCAGGTTGGTCTGCTCGGCCACCTCGCGGATGGTGCCGGAGATGGAGGAGATCTCGCTGCTCCGGTCGCGCAGCGCGGTCACCTCGCCGGTGATGTCGCCCAGGCGCCGCGCTCCCTCCTTGACCCGGCGCACCAGGTGGTCCACCTCGCGCCCGGCCCGCTCGGCGCGCTCCAGCGTTTCCCCGCCGAAGCGGTCGGCGCTGGTCAGGCGGGTGGCGATCTCGGTGCTGGCCCCGCGCAGCCCGGCGATGGCCTCGGCCACGTGGCGGAAGTCCTCCGTCTGCCGCAGCGACCCGTCGCTCACCTCCTGCACGGCGGCGGTGACGCTCTCCCCCGACATCCGCACCTCGCCGGCCACCTGGTCCACCTCCCGCCCCAGGGCGGTCAGTTCCTCGGCGGTCACCCGCACCCGGTCGTCCACGCGGCGCAGGTGGATGGCGATGGCGAGCTGCGGCTCCAGCAGGCGCAGGTACTCCAGGTGCCCCTCCTCGAAGGGCTCGGCCACGCCGCGCTCCAGCCAGAGCGCCGCCTCCACCTGCTCGCCGTAGTGCAGGGGGAAGGCCAGCGCGCTCCCCGCCTCGTCGTCGTCCGTCCGCGCTCCCGCGCCGCGCAGCGCCGGCTCGATCCCCTCCGGAGTCCCGGCGCCGGCGTCGCCGCCCATGCGCACCGGGAGCCCGGCGTCGTCCAGCCCCCAGAGCGAGGCGCCGCGCAGCTCGAAGTCGTCGCGCAGCGCCCCCAGCGCCCGCCGCGACACCTGGTCCACGTTCCCGGCCAGGAGGAGCTCCAGCGAAAGCTGCTGCGCCCGCGTCCGCAGCCGCCCCGTGTCGAACAGGTTGAAGCGCACGATGGCGTAGGCGAGCGCCAGCGGGAGGAGGATCCAGAACAGGTTGGCGAGCGGGAGCCGGGGGAGGAGGTCGGCGTGCAGCGCCGGCCCGATCCCCGGGACGGCGGCCAGCCACCCCGGCCCCATCCCCACCGCCACCCCGCCGCACGCCCAGGCGAGCTGGCGCCGCAGGCGCGGGCCGGACGCGGTGCTCCACGCCGCCACCAGCAGGGCCAGGGCGCCCCAGAAGGCCACGAAGTCGGCCACCTTGTCGCGCAGGATCCCGTCCACGAAGCCGGGGACCCCCTCCGCCCCGGTCAGCGCCCCGCCCACGCTGACGATCCACCCCAGCAGCGCCAGCGCGTACGCCGCGGCGAAGCCCGGGAGCCACCCCTGCACGCGGCGCGGAAAGCCGAGCGCCGCCGCGAAGTGCAGCAGGGAAACGCCGTTCAGGAAGGCGCCCAGCGCGAACACGGCGTACGCCAGGGTGGGGGCGGGGCGCCCGGCGTCGATCCCGAACAGCGGGAGGTACAGCGCCCACGAGGCGGCGTGGATCAGGAAGGCGGGGCCGGCGGGGACGCTCGCCGCCCGCCGGTAGGCCAGGATCCCCACCAGCAGGAAAAGGTACGCCATGGCGGCGTACACCAGCTCGCCACGCGTTTCCGGCGCGGCGCCGCCGACCACCACGGCCAGCGCCACCACCAGGACGACGGCGGCGAAGGCGGTCAGGGCGACGGCGGCGCTGCGGAATGCTGCTCTCATAGGGACCGCGGGAGCACCGGGCGGGCGGAGCGGGTCGGACGGGAATGGGGAGACAAAAAGAATCTAGCGCGGTGGGAGGGAAGCGCAAACAGCCTCGTGTCCGGTCAGGCGAGCGCCACCGAGATCTCGCAGGCCGGGTCGCCCCGGTGCATGCAGCGCGGCTCCGTGACGACCACCTGTTCCCCGTAGTGCGCCGCGACGCCGCGGATGATCCCCCGGGCCACCGCGCACATCCTGCGGGGGGAGTTGTAGTGGACGACCACCTCGCGGCTCCCGGACCGCGTGCACGCGATCTCGGGCGGAAGCGCCTGCGAGTCGTTGAGCCGGACCACCTTGTGGATCGTCTGCTCGGTGTTGGCGATGAAGTCCAGGGTCCTCCACTCGGCCCGGATCAGCGACCGGTACATCCCGATCAGGTCGGGGGCGATGAACTCCCCGAAGTCCTCCAGGATGGCCGCGGGCGCCAGCCCGGTGGTCCGCGACGCGGCGGACACCAGCGCCACCACCTCCTCGTCGGGGTAGGTCCGGACCGGGACGTAGATCCGGCTGCCCAACCCCGCCTCCCGGAGGAGCGGGCGCCAGGCGTCCGCCCCCAGCCGGGCGTCCACGTACTTCTTGAGCTCCGCGAAGATGATTCCGTGCATGGAGAGTCCTGGGGCGAGGGTCGGCGTGGAGGGCGTGCTGTTCTAGGTTTGTATATAGTAACCCGCG
>JAFAYN010000325.1 GCA_019240375.1 Gemmatimonadota bacterium | reverse complement strand
GTGCGCTAGACAAGGCCCCACCAGCCGCCGCACGTCGTCCGGCACCAGGAACTCCCGCCCGTCTACCAGCGCATACCCACGGGCCGCCCGGAACAGCGCCACCGCCCCGCGCGTGCTCACCCCCGCCCGCAGCCGCGCGTCCGTCCGCGTCGCCCGCACGATCTCCATCACGTAGTCCACCAGCGACGGGTCCGCCCGCACCCCGTCCACCCGCGCCTGCAATGCCAGCACCTGCGCCGGGGCCAGCACCGCCTCCAACCCCTCCACCGGGTCCCCGGAGCCGACGCCGAGCAGAATCGCCCGCTCCTCGTGCACGTCCGGGTAGCCGATGGTCAGCCGCATCAGGAACCGGTCGAGCTGGCTTTCCGGCAGCGGATAGGTGCCGTGCTGCTCCAGCGGGTTCTGCGTCGCCAGCACCAGGAAAGGGCGCGGCAGCTCCCAGGTGCGCTCGTCGATGGTCACCCGCCCCTCCTGCATCGCCTCCAGCAGCCCGCTCTGGGTGCGCGGCGGGGCGCGGTTGATCTCATCGGCCAGGAGCACCTGCGTGAAGATCGGCCCCGGGCGCGTCTCGAACTCCTGCAGCCGGGGGTTGTAGAGCGACACCCCCAGCACGTCGGAGGGGAGGAGGTCGCTGGTGAACTGGATGCGGCGGAAGTCCAGCCCCAGCGCGGTCGCCAGAGCGCGGGCGAGGGTGGTCTTCCCCACCCCGGGGACGTCCTCGAACAGGACGTGCCCCCCGGCGAGGAGCGCGGCGACGGCCAGGCGCACGGTCTCGCGCTTTCCCCGGAACACCGTCCCCACGGCGTCGACCAGGCGGTCCAGGAGGCGGAGGTCGATCGACGGTGACGGAGTTGCTACGGCTGCGTCGTACATGAAACGGGTGCTCGGTTGCGGAAGGGCTCGGGAGCGCGAAACGTACCCACGAAGCGGCCCCGATACCAGGGGCGGCGGCGCGGCACCTTGCGGCCACGCCCCCGGAGTGCGAAATAGGAAAGGCGCCTCGAACCCGGCTCCACGGCGCCCTTCCCTCCCTCCCGTTCCCGGTGAGCAGTCCATGAAGAGACACCTCCTCGCGGTCCTGGCGATGGCCGCCGCCGCGGGGTGCGCCGACGACGGCGCCGCCCCCACGGCCTCGGACCCGTCGCTGAGCCTCCTCCCCTGCGTCTTCGGCCAGGGGCGGCAGCTCCGGGTGGGCGAATCGATCACGCTGCAGGGGGGCGACGCCTCCACCGTGTGCGTGGGCGCGGACGCCGCCGGGGCGGAGTTCACCCTGGTCCCCTTCCTCGCCGACCCCAACGGGGACACCCGGCAGACCGTGTCCGCGGTGGGGGGGAACCTGCGGCCCGTCACGGGCCCGCCGACCCCGGCGCTCGTCCCCGCGCCCTTCGGCCCGGCGCGCCCGGTCCCCGACGAGCGGCTGCACCTGCGCATGATGAAGGGCTTCCGGCGCGACTTCGCCCCGCGCCTCCACCCGGCGGCGGGCGGAGCGCGCTCCCTGGCGCCCGCGCGGACCGCCGCGAGCGCAGCGCCGCAAGGGCCGGCGCCTGCGGTGGGCGACTTCATCACCGTGAACATCCCGCAGTTCTACCGCGCCGTGGACGCCTGCGTATCGTCGGCCACGCAGCGGGCGCGGGTGGGCGCGGTGACGCAGAAAGCCATCCTGGTCAACGACCCCAGCAACCCGCCGGGCGGTCTCACCGACGCCGAGCTGCAGGCCTTCGGCGACCAGTTCGACCGGCTGATCTACCCCACGGACCTCCGCTACTTCGGCGAGCCCACCGACCTGGACGGGAATGGCGGCCGGGTGATCATCGTCTTCACGCGCGAGGTCAACGCCCTCACCCCGGCGGGGTCGGGCGGGTACTTCGGCGGCTTCTTCTGGCCGGGCGACCTGTTCCCGCGGGTGGGCAACGCGCGCCTGGACGCCTGCCCGCGCAGCAACGTGGGGGAGATCTTCTACGTCCTGGCCCCCGACCCGCAGGGGGTGGTGAACCGGAACCCGCGCTCCAAGGAGCTGATCCTGCAGAGCGCCGCCGGCACCATCGGGCACGAGCTGCAGCACCTGATCAACGCCTCGCGGCGCATCTTCGTGAACAACGCCGACCAGCTGGAGGACGTCTGGCTGGACGAGGGGCTGTCCCACTCGGCCGAGGAGCTGCTCTTCTACGAGGACTCGGGGCTGGCCCCGAAGCAGAACATAGACCTGGCGAAGCTGGGCTCGTCCCCCCGCATCGCCACGGCGGCGGACCGCTTCATGATCGAGAACTTCGGGCGCTACCTGCTGTACCTGGAGGCGCCGGACAGCAACTCGCTCCTGGGGCCGGACGAGCTGGAAACGCGCGGCGCCGCCTGGGCCTTCCTCCGCTACGCCGCGGACCGCAAGACCGGCCCCGACCAGCCTTTCTTCTTCAGCCTGGTGAACACCACCTCGGCGGGGGTGGACAACGTGTCGCGGGTGATCGGGGCCGACGCGCTGGACTGGATGCAGGACTGGACGCTCTCCGTCTACACGGACGACGCGGTGAGCGGCCTGGATCCCCGCTTCACCCAGCCGAGCTGGAACTACCGCTCCATCATGCCCGACGTGGCGGAGTACTACGAGGGAACCCCCGCGAGCACCTACCCGCTCCGGGTGCACGTGCTGACCTCCGGCACGCCGGTGGAGTACGACCTCCGCGGCGGCGGCGCCACCTACCTGCGCTTCGGCGTCGCCCCGTCTGGCAAGGTAGGGCTGCGCCTGGCGAGCGGGGACGCCCCGGCCCCCGCCTCCCTCCGCTTCTCGCTCGTGAGGACGCGCTGATGACCCGCTCTCTCCCGGCGGCGCTGGCGGCGCTCGCCCTTTCGGCCCCCGCCGCGCGGGCACAGGGGTGCATCGGCGCCCCGGTGCCGGACGGCCACCGCGCCCTGCAGTTCGAGA
>JAFAYN010000051.1 GCA_019240375.1 Gemmatimonadota bacterium | reverse complement strand
TCCCGCCGTCCTCCCCAATCTTGCACCCCCGCTCCTGGCGCTCGACCCCGCCCGGGTCCGCGGCGACGAGCCGGAGCTGCGCGACGCATCCACCCCCCTCACCCGCACTGGTCCCATGCACCCTCGCGCCGCCGAGCTGCTCCGCATGCTGGAGCTCCAGCCCCACCCGGAGGGGGGCCACTTCCGGGAGGTGTTCCGCTCCGGGCAGGCGGTCCGCCCCGCGTGGCTGGACGAGCCCCGCGCGGCGCTCACCGCCATCTACTTCCTGCTGACGGCGGGGGAGCGGAGCCGCTGGCACCTGGTCACCTCCGACGAGGTGTGGAACTTCTACGAGGGCGACCCGTTGGAGCTGGTCTGGCTGGACCCGTCGGGGACCCGGTGCACCCACGAGCGGCTGGGGCCGGTGGGCGAGGGGTGCCGGCCGACGCACGTGGTCCCGGCGGGGTGCTGGCAGGCGGCGCGCCCCACCGGGGCGTACGCCCTGGTGGGGTGCTCGGTGGGGCCAGGGTTCGAGTTCGCGGACTTCCGCATGCTGGACTCCGACCCGGAGATGGCGGAGCGCATCCGGCGCGACTTCCCGGAAACGGCGGAGCTGATCTGAGCCTGCGTGGAGGTGGCGGGTGGACCGGGCCGGGGGCGCACGCCCCCGGCCCGGCGTGCTTCAGCAGATGCAGAAGGTGAGGGAGGAGGAGTTGGCGTCGTCGTTCCCCTCGCCGTTGGTCAGCTTGCGCCGCGACGAGAGGGAGACCGTGTACGAGCACGGCGGCCACCCCGCCAGCGACACGTGCTGGTTCCCGAACTGCCCGCGCGGCGTGTTGCCGCTGGGGAGGACCGGCGCCGACCACGGGGACGCCGCGCTGGAGATCCCCAGCGCCCACTCCGCGATCAGCTGGTGGTCCACCGTGTACAGGATGTTCAGGTCCGCGCCCAGCTTGGAGCAGGCGTTCGCCCCGGGCGCGGTGAACTGCAGCAGGTTCAGCTCGCGGACCTCCTCCCAGTTGTTGACCAGCAGGGTGGGCTGCGCCACCTGGCGCTCGGTGAGCGCGGCGTTGGCCGGGTCGGTGGTGGTCTCGAAGATCAGCGTCACCAGCTCGCCGTTCTTCGGGTCGGCGACGGCCGCGTTGGGGCCGTTGCTGGGCGTGGGGCCGACCGGCACCACCACGTAGGAGCGGAGCTGCACCAGCGGGCCGTAGAAGCCGCCGTCGATCGCCCGTGGGTCCACCCGGATCCACCCGTCCGCGTCCGGGACCACCACGTGCGGGGGCGGCGCGCCCCAGGGCGTTCCCGGCGGCACCACCGGCGGGGTGGGGAGGTCGGCAGTGGCCCCGGCGCCGGAGATGATGACGTCCTGGAACACCCAGTCCATCGTGCCGTTGCCGTCCAGGTCCCACTGGATCAGGCGGCTCCCCACCAGCACGTCGGCCAGGAGGCCGCCGGTCACCGGGTGCTCCGTTCCCCCGCGCGAGTACAGGAAGCGGTAGTACATCTGCTCCCCGGTTCCCGGCTTGGTCTTGGGGCAGTAGCCGCGCAGCTTCAGGTCGCCGAACCACCCCCACCCGTTCCCGCCGACGCCCAGCTTGGTCTTGTTCGCCAGGCCGGTGGCAGAGTCGATGTCGGCCAGGATGTGGAAGTTGCCGACGTTGGTGAAGAGCGGGTTGTCGTACGGTGGCGGCGGGTCCGCGTCCACGCACAGGTCGACGCAGAAGCAGGGTCCGCGGTTTTCCCGGTCCGGCTTGCGGCCGCGCGAGGAGGGCTCGTTCAGCAGCACCGCCCCGCCCGACGACTCCACCCGGAAGTACACGTCGGGGCCGCCGGTCAGCTCGACGTTGATCAGCGGCGAGAAGATGGTGGTGCGGAAGGCGGCGCTGGTGTAGTCGATCCGGAAGTGTCCGTCCGGCCCCGTCACCGCGTTCCCCAGCGCGTCGTCCTGCAGCCAGTCCACGTCGAACGCGCTGACCTTGAGCCCCGCCAGCGGCTCGCGGGTCTTGCAGTTCCGCACGTGCCCGCAGATCACCCAGGCGTCGAACAGCCCCCGGAGCCAGCACCAGAGGCGGTACGAAACGTCGTGGTCCCACCGGAACACCTCCCCCTTCTCCTCGCGGCTCCACTCGGGGCGGAGGACCGCCATCATCACCTGTACCGGGTCGCGCCGCGGCGGCCCGGGGTGGTGCGGCACGTTGCCGCAGTACAGGTCCACCTCCAGCGCTCCCCCGTCGTACCCGCGGCTGTCGCCGATCTCGATGCTGAACCGTCCCGCCTCGTCCGTCTTCCCCTCCCCCAGCAGCGGCCCGCGGGCTTTCACCGCGTCCTGGTCGAGGACGGCGAAGGTCCGCTTGGGGTCTTCGGGATCGCCGGGCTTGGTGCCCGGGTCCTGCCGGATGGGGTACAGGCGGAGGGTCATGCCCGACAGCGGCTCCACGCAGTCGGAGCAGAGGAAGCCTCGCAGCGTTCCCCGGATGATGTAGCTCATGTGCGCCTTTTTCGGATGCTGGGATGACTCCGGAGTCCCGGGCCCGGGACCGCGGATCGTCGCTCGGCCGAGCATGTCGGGCCGACCGGCCCGATGACGCCGGCCCGCATAAGCATCCGGCATTCCCGTAAACACCTGCAGCCGATAAGGCAGGCGATCCGATTGCAGCACAAAGGGTTGAAAATTTCCACCGTACCACAAATGTCCCAACTACACCCGCCCATCAGGGTCACAAAAGCCCCACTGGGACATTTCTTTCCGTTGCGGGGAGGCAACAGAAAGGCGGCGGAGCGGCATCCCGCCGCCCCACCGCCCGTCGCGTGCTCCGACCCAGAGGGCGCCCCTCAGCCGTTCCCCGCCCTGCCTCCGTGCAGCTCGCTCCCGCTCACCTCCCGCACCTCGCCCGTCTTCGGCGGCGTCCCGGTGACGATCCCCTTCACCACCTGGAAAAGGACCACCGGCGTCGGGGTGTCGCTCTTCATGTAGATCACCGAGTCGACCTCCACCAGCACCAGCGCGATCCGCGGGTCGTCCGGACCGCCGTTCCGCTCCCCGCCCTCGTCGCCGAACCAGGCGCGCCAGTCGGGGCGGTACAGCTCGTGGATCTTGCCGCGGTCCCGGGAGATG
>JAFAYN010000601.1 GCA_019240375.1 Gemmatimonadota bacterium | reverse complement strand
GGCTCCCCCCGCCCCCGCCGAACCAGTCGCCCACCCGGTGCAGCACCGAGAGCTGCTTTTCCAGGTCGTACCCCACCACCCACTTGTACCAGCGGTACTCCACACCGTCCAGCCAGAGGAAGGCGGGGCGGCTCCAGGAGTCCTCCGTCTCCTCCGTCACCAGGGTGTTGCGCCCCGGCGGAGTGGCGTCGAAAGGGACCCACCCCAGCTCCGGGAACCACACCTCCACCCAGGAGTGGGCGTCGTTCCCGGTGACGGCCAGGTACTTCCCGAACCCGTTCCACTCCCCGCCCAGGAAGCCGTTGACGTTGCGGGCGGGGATCCCCTCCTCGCGCAGCAGCACCGCCAGCGCGGTGGAAAAGTACTCGCAGTGCCCCGCCCGCCGCCGGAACAGGAAGCTTTCCAGCCGCGCCTCCTCCTCGTCGCGGGGGAGGTCGAGGGTGTAGCGGAACTCGGTCTTCAGCCAGCGCTCCACGGCGCGCACCCGGTCGTAGCGGGTGGGGAGCCCCGCCGTCAGCGAGTCGGCCAGGCGGCGGACGCGCGGCGACAGCGGCGGGAGCTGCAGGTACTGCCGCTCCCACGCGGCGCTCTCCTCCGGCGCGGCGCGCAGCGCCTCCTCCGGGGGGAAGCCCGCCGCGGAGGTGGCGTCGTAGGCCGGGGCGTCGGAGCCCAGGTAGCGCACGTCGCCGGTGGCGTCGAGCACCGGGCGGATCGCGGAGCGGGGGCGCAGGTCGAGCAGGGGGTGCAGTCCGAACAGGACGCGCGCCCCCGCCGGCCCGCCGTAGACGCGGTACACCTGGACGGGGCCGCCCCAGCGCTGGGCGTACAGGTTGGGGGGGAGGAGGACCACCGGGGTGCTGGGGCTGCGCGACCAGCGGACGCCGTCGAAGTGGTCGTACGAGCGCCCCCGCCAGTACAGGGCGCCGGCGTCCGGCTCCCGCCCGCCGGCGAACTCCACCCGGAACGCCACCTCGGGGTTGGGGCCGATCCGGTCGCCGTGCTCCGAGAGCGACACCTCGTCGTTGAAGCCGGCCATCGCCTCGCCCCCTCCGGGGCGGCCGTGCACGTTCCACTGGCGGGGAAGGCGGGGGAAGACCAGGAACACCGCCACGCTGCCGAGCACCGTGATCCCGGACAGCGCCGCGGTGGCGGTCAGGAAGGGGCGCCCCACGGTGACGGAGGCCACCCGGAAGCGCTCGGACTCGCGCCGCAGGTGTCCGGTCATCAGCGCCAGGGTGGCGAGCGCCACGTACGCCACGAACGCCGCCGCGAACCCCGGCCCCGGGGAGTACGCCGTGGCCGCGACCAGCAGCGCGAAGGAGAGCGCGTACTGGCGCATGTCGTTGCGCGACATCAGCGGGCGGAGCGATTCCCCCACCAGCAGGAAGAGGAGCATCGCCAGCACGGCGGGCATGAAGTCGGCCTTCAGTCCGAAGGCCACGTACCCGGCCCACGCGCACAGCAGGAGCGCGCCGAGGCGGATGACCCGCTCCGCCAGGGCCGCCCACGACGCCGGGGGGAGCCGGACCAGCCCCAGCGCCAGCAGCGCCCCCGCGGCCAGCGTCCAGGGTGCCACCCCGGCCCCCGCCGCGAAGGCCGCGAGCGCCGCCAGCGCCATCCCCGCCGTCAGCCGGCGGTGCAGCAGCGCGAGCCTCACCGCCCCTCCTCCCCGGCGCGGAACAGGTCGCCCCACCCCGCGCCCGACGCGTCGCCGGGGGTGACCAGCACGCACTCGGTAGGCGGAGCCGGCGGGGCCACGCCCGGCGCGTCCGCGCGGAAGCGGGCTCGCGCCAGCGTGTCCAGCGCCCGCTCCAGGTGGGTGGGACCCGTCCCGGGGCCGACCCGTCCGTCCACCGTCGCCACCCCGAAGGCGTCGCCGCGCCGCGCCGCCCCCGCCGCCAGCGAGGCCACGATCTCCGCCGCGGCCTCGGCCGTGTCGCCATCCGCCGCGGCCAGCTCCAGGCAGAGCCATAGCGCCCGGGAGCGGTCGCGCTCGAACTCGCGCACCACCGGCTCCCCCGCGCGGGCGGTGGTGCGCCAGTGCACGTCGCGCGGGTCGTCGCCGGGGCGGTAGGGGCGCAGCCCGCGGAACTCGCCGCGCCCGCCGGAGGCCCCCGCGCGCGCCTGCCCGGCGACGAGCACGCGCCGCCCCGAGGGCCGGGGCTCGCGCACCCGCCGGTCGGCGCGCGGCCAGACCACGGCCTCGCCCGGCAGTTCCAGGTCGCGCTCCTTGCGGAACAGGCCGAAAGGGAAGGAGGTGGCGACCACCACCGTGTCGAGGGGGTACACGCCGCGCCGCTCCCAGGCGTGCTCCGCGCGCACGACGATGCTTTCCCCGGCCGCGAGCGAGGGGATCCAGGCGCGCCCCTCGAACCCCGCCTCCCCGACCTCCACCGCGAAGCTGGGAAGGCGCCGCTTCCGGTTGGCCACCTCGTAGACGATGCGGGCGGGCTCCCCGGCGGTGGCCCCGGCGGGGACGCGCCGCCGCACCTCCAGCCCCTGGATGGTCTGTTCCGACATCCACCCGCTCAGGGCGATGAAGCCGAGCACCGCTCCCAGCAGGAGGTACAGGAGGTTGTTCCCGGTGGCGATGGCCGCCACGCCCAGCACCAGCGACCCCACGGTGAGGATCCAGCCGGAGCGGGTGAAGCGGAGACGGCGCGGCGGGCGGAGCCAGCGGCGCAGGGTGGCGCGGAGCGGCGGGAGCTTCAAGGGATCGGGACCGCGGGGAACGGGTGCGTGGGGTGTGCCTTAATTCTCGTCACGCGGGGCGTTCCGGGCCACCCCGGGAAACGCACGAGGGGCCGCTCCCGAAGGAGACGGCCCCTCAGCCCGACCGGCTGCGACGGCGCGGACGATCTACTTTTCCGGCAGCGGCTCCAGCCGGCCGCTCTTCGACAGGAGGAGCGAGGTCGCCGAGCCCTCGTCCAGCTGGTCGAGCCAGCGCGCCTTCTTGAGCTGCTCCAGCAGCACCGGCGCCGGGTCGTCTCCGTGCACCATCACCTCGTGCGGGACGTGCAGGAACCGGTCGCCGCCGTCCGGGCCGGACTGGAACCGCCACACGTGCCGCCCGCCCTGGTTCCGCTCCGCCGTCCGCACCGTCTCCCACCGGCGGTGGGCCTGCCGCCGGATCGCGCTCCCCATCTGACGCGCGACGCGGTCCAGCTTGTCGTGATTGGATTCGCTCTGAGCCATGCTCTACCTTCCATCCGTGCGGGACGCGCTGCACGCCCCACGGAGAATGCCGGGGGCACGGGGTGCGCCGCCGACGAAAGGAGTGGGCGTTCCGCCGCTCCCCAGATCCTTTGTACCCCGGCAATCCGTTTTCGGACATTAAGATTTGCGGATCCCGGGTCGGGCGCCTTTCGAGACAGACGTGTTGCGGCGGGAGGGTCGGGCTCCCCACATTGGAAACGCCGTTCCTTTCCCGCCGTACCACGGCTCCCATCCCCCAGCGAATTCCCGGAAACCTCCATGCGATCCACGATCCGAAGCGTGCTCCTCGCCCTCGTCCTGGCCGCAGGTGCCGTGGCACCGACGCTCGCGCAGGTGGCGGTAGGCTCCCTCAGCGGCACCGTGACGTACGACTCGACCGTCGCCGTCTCGGGGTACGTGGCGTACCTGGACCTGAGCGGCGGGGCCTTCACCCCCGTGGTGAGCCCGCTCTCCGACAGCTGCCGCCAGGCGGGGAACGGCCAGGTGAGCATGCTCCCGACCCGTGACTTCCAGTCCCAGAACGGGACACTCCTGGCGATCACCGCCAACAGCGGCCCGGCGATGAGCAGCTACAAGACGGGGACCTGCGGCGTCCCCGCCGGGCTGGTCGTTTCCGGCGGGCTGCTGGTCAACCCCGGGCAGACGGGCGGGCCGGTGCTCTACTTCAACACCCCCTCCGCGGCGGCGATCACCGGCGGCACGGTGCCCACGTCGGCGCAGTGGGCGGTGGCGGGCTCCACCAACACCAACAACGACTGCCCCAACCTCCACCAGCCCGGCTCCCTGCTGGTGGCGAACGGGACCCCGGGCGTCTGTCCAATCCCCAAGTCGACCATCCCCGCGGCGCGCGGGGCCGTCGGGGTGGATGCCACCGGGACCGTGCTGATCGTCGCGGTGGTGGAGGGCGCGGAGGGAACTTCGGGGCTGAAGACCGCCGACCTGGCGAGCCTGCTGATCGGGCTGGGGGCGGTGAACGCGGTGAACTTCGACGGCGGGGGATCGACCGTCTTCTACTGGACGCCGGGGGCGACGGCGCCCGTCCAGTCGGCGAAGCTGGTCCAGATGCTGAAGAGCGCGGCGGTCCCGTCCAAGCTCCCGAACCCGGGGAGCCTCACCTTCAAGGTCACCCCACTCGACCCGTCGCAGCAGTACGTCTACGACGCCAGCGCGCCGGGCGGACGTCCCATCTACGCCAGCCTGGGGTTCCTGTTCGGGCACTGACAGGCAGGCGCGGGGTCAGCGGGGCCGGGCCAGCCACCCGATGAGCAGCAGGACCACCGCGACGACTCCGAGGAGCGTCAGCACCAGCCGCTGGCGCTCCCGCCGGTACTGCGCCCAGGTGTCCGGGTCCAGGTAGAAGCGGCCGGGGCCGGTCTCCCGGACCACGGAGCGGTCGAGGAGGCGGGCCAGCCTGCGCTGCTCCATCCAGCGGAGCGGCGGCAGAGCGCACGCGGTCTCGGGGGAGAGCGCCCCGGCGTCGCGGAGGCGGCGGACCAGGCGGTGTTCGGCGATCAGGGCGGGTGAGCCGGCCATGGAGTCCTTCGAAGCGATTGGGCTACGGGCACTGGTCAGGTACCGGGAGGCGCTCGCTCTTCACGGTCAGAGGAACCGGATGCAGAGCGGGTAGCGGTACGACTCCCCGTCGTTGGCGCGGATCGCCGCGATGATCACCACCACGATGTGGAAGATGGCCAGCACGGGGAGGAACAGGAATCCAATCAACAGGAAGCAGAGCACGATCGCCACGACGAGGTAGATGAGCATGGTGATCTGGAAGTTCAGCGACTCGCGCCCCTGCTGGTCCACGAACGCCGATTCGTCCTTCTTCGCGAGCCAGATTGCCAGGGGACCGATGACGTGCCCCAGGGGGATGACGTAGCCGCAGAAGGAAAGGAGATGGCAGAGCATCCCGTAGAAGCGCTCGTCCTTGGTGGGACCGCTCATGGAGGGAGTAGAAGAGAACGGAGGGGGAGCGGAACTCATGGTCGGCCTCGCTGAAGAGGGTGGGTGACGAGAGAGGGGTGGTCCGTCAGACGGGAGGGTCGGCGGGATTCCCGGCCACGACGAGCCGGTAGCCGATGTCCAGCTCTTCCAGCGCCAGCAGATCGCCGTGGCGGCGCATCCAGGTACCGTCGGCGAGGTCCGTGGCGAGCCGCGCCAGGCGCTCCCCGGGCTCGGGCATCCGCGCGAGGCCGGAGATCGCGCCCCGCACGCCCACGTCCAGGTAGGCCGCAGGCCGCCGCCAGTACGCGCCCAGGAACCCGTCGGTGCAGTCCGCCGGCACCGGGACCGGGTGCACGGTCAGGGGGCCAAGCACTTCGGCCATTGCTTCCGGCGAAGGAAACGCGAGCCGGTCCGCCAGCGGGATCTCCGGGAAGTACTCCCGGACCAGCCAGAAGAGAGGGCCGTCCGGGTCCCAGGTGAAGAGCACGACCCGCTCGCGCGCGACCCGCCGCAATTCCGCGAGGCCCCGGCGCCAGTCCGACCAGTGGTGGATCGTGAGTATAGCGAGGGCGGCGTCGAAAGCGCCATCGCGGAAGGGGAGCCCTTCCGCGGAGGCCCGGACCACCGGCGCACTACCGCGGGGGCGCTGGCGGACCATCACCTCCGAAGGCTCGACGGCGACGACTTCGCGCGACGCCGGCTCGTACGATCCCGTCCCCGCGCCCACGTTGACGACCGTGCGCGCGCCACCGAGGGCCGCCTTGATGCGCGCGGCGAGCCGGGGATCGGGGCGGCGATGGTCCGAGTAGCCGCGACCGAGGGTGTCGTAGAGGGCGCCCGGCATAGTGGGAGTCACCGGAAGGGGTACGCCCAGCCTCGGATGCAGCGGAGCACCGGACCGGGATCCAAGCTCGGGCACTGGGCGCCGGGGGCGCAAGTGCACCGAAAAGTCAAATGCTGGGTGAACAGAGTCAGCGCACTACGAGCGAAGCACTTTAATCAGGCGTATAAGATTGGTATCGTAATCTTTCCGCAAATCTACCCACATCATCTGCTTCAGGAAAATGGGTAGGTCGGGAGCCTCAGGAGCATCCGGAAGGAGAACAGGGATCACAGGACAGCTTCGATTTGTGAATTCACTCAAGAACGCACGAATCTCCATATCCTGCCAAGGTCCGCGACCATTCTGTCCCACGAAAACGCAAGCTTTTCGTACTCGTCCAATCTGCTCCTCCAGCAGCGGTTGCCATAGCCTGCCCGGCTCCATCTGCTCCTCATCGAACCAAGTGGCTACGCCGCCAAGCCGCAGTGCCGAGTTGATCTTCCGAATCCAGTCTTTGTCAGCACTGTTATGGCACAAAAAAACGTCGAAAAATGTGTTCATTTGATTTATTTCCGACAACGGGAGCATCAAGGATGTCTTGGCCACGACGCGATGCTGTCGATACGATATCCAGCAGATGTTCCAAGTCCTTCAGTATGTTGAGCTCGCCAGAGTATTTGCATCGACACTCGCGACAGATGAAGGCAGCACGCATACCAAGATCGACGCCCGCCTTATCCCACCAGAAGTCGTTTATGCAGCCAGTATTCTCCTCGTGGGTTTCTCCTAAACCGATTTCTTCAGCAATAATGGAAACGATAAAATAGACGAGACCATTCGTAATGGGCAAATCAGTGAGCAAGTTCCATCCTGAAAATGATACTATCCCGACTTGGTTTGGGAAATCAAAAAAATAATTATTTGAATAAGGAGTATTCGTCGCAAGAAAAGCAAAGTCGAAACTTTCAGCTTCCGCCATGAGCCTATCTGTCAAGCGCCTGTAGGTGCCTGGATTGGTGATTCGTGCGTCTTCTATGCGTAGCCGCTCCTGTCCAGAGAAAAACTTGATGTTTTTGCATGCGTTATTAAGTAGAGAACAGAGCGGCTGTACTGCCAGGGGGAGAGTATTGTCTACGTAGAGCACAATCCTCATGATCAGGTCCTCGGATGATCTCTCGGTGTCAAATTCGTATGTTACCGCATCAATGGCGGTTGCTCGCCTGATTTTCTAAAGCTCGGGCGCAGCTCAGCCAACATGACGCAGCAAGCGCAGTATGATGGATGCCCGGCTGCAAGTCCAACGCGGGTTACGACGGACTCGCACTCCATACTCTAGGGAGGGAAACAGGAGGGGAGCCATGCATCGGTGGTGTTGGTGACGTTCGCCACCGACGGGCCAGCCTCAGCAACACACCGCCTGGTGGGCATCGTCCGCGGGGGACAGGCCGCGGCGGGTGTAGCGGTCGAAGAACTCCCGCGCGCTCTCCAGGTCTCCGGGCGCAACGAAGTCCTCCCCCAGCCCCGCCGCTCCCCGTAACGCCAGCTCGAACAGGTCGCGCGCGGTCCGGGCGATCTGCGCGTCCCCCAGCCCCGCCTGCCCGCCGCGCCGCAGCAGCTCCGCGTCCGGCTCCCCCAGCAGCTCGCCCGCCGCGGCCAGCGTCGCGGGGTGGTGGACGATCCCCGCCAGCAGCACCAGGGGCGCGGCGTACCACTCCGGGTCCTGCCCGTCGATGGAGCGCACCTCCGCGAACCCCTTGGGGCGCACCTCCGGGAAGAGCGTGGTCAGGTGCGTCCGCCACTCCTCCATCGACAGCTCGCCGCGCGCGATCCACTCCCCGGCGGGAAGGTGCTCGCCCCCCGCGTCCCGGCCACGCAGGATGGCCGGGGCGCGCAGCGCGAACGACAGGTACTCGGCGACGGCGTCCTCCCGGCCGGAAAAGATCCCCGTGCGCGACGGGTCCAGCTCGCGCCAGGCGTGCGCCCGGAAGCTCCGGTGCTCCGTGGGGGCACCCGCGTACACGGGCGAGTTGGCGAAGATCGCCGTCAGGTACGGCGCCGCGGCGTTGAGGACGCGCCAGCGAAGCGGGGCGTCGCCCTCCCAGTCCAGGTTAACCTGGAGCGAGGCCGTCTGCCGCATCATCCGCGCGCCGAAGCGTCCGATCCCCGCCAGGTACTCCGCCATCGCCCCGTAACGCTTCCCGGTGAGCTGGAGCGGCACCTCCTCCACCGGGGTCTGCGGGTCGATCCCCCCCGTCAGCAGCTCGATCCCCTCCTCCCGCGCCGCCGCGCGCAGCGGGAGCACCGCCCCGCGCAGCGACGCCACCAGCGCCGAGAGCGAGGCGAAGGGCGCGGCGCTCAGCTCCACCTGCCCCCCCGGCTCGTACGAGATCACGCCCCCATCGGGGAGGAAGAAGCAGGGCGGACCGTAGGGCGAGAGCCGTTCCGCCCATCCGTGCTCCGCCGCGAAGCGCCGCAGGAAGGGGAGCGAGGCGACCCCCTCCTCCGCCTGGATCGGGACCGGGGCGCGCGTCTCGG
>JAFAYN010000524.1 GCA_019240375.1 Gemmatimonadota bacterium | reverse complement strand
CATGGGCGACCGCTTCGCCATCCTGGACGGCGAGCCGGCCCCCGCGACGCTGACCGCCACCGACGTCATGGGCGGGGTGACGAACAGCGACTACGCGGCGATGTACTTCCCCTGGATCCTGGTGTACGACCCGGTCGCCGGCGCCACCGCCGCCGTCCCGCCCAGCGGGCACGTCGCGGGGATCTACGCCCGCGTGGACGCTACGCGCGGGGTGCACAAGGCCCCGGCCAACGAGACGGTCCGCGGCGCCCTGGGCGTGCAGGTGCGCGTCAGCCGCAACCAGCAGGGGCCGCTCAACGAGGCGGGGATCAACGTGATCCGCGACATCAACGGCGGGATCACGGTGTGGGGCGCCCGCACCCTCGCCGGGAGCAGCAAGCCCGAGTGGAAGTACATCAACGTCCGGCGCCTCTTCCTTTTCCTCCGCGAGTCGATCGACGAGGGGACGCAGTGGGTGGTGTTTGAGCCCAACACCCCGGCGCTCTGGGCCAAGATCTCCCGCAACGTCAACGCCTTCCTGACCACCGTGTGGCGCAACGGCGCGCTCTTCGGCAACGCGCCGGCGGAGGCGTTCTACGTCCGCTGCGACGCCAGCACCAACCCGCCCGAGACCCGCGAGCTGGGCCAGGTGATCACCGAGATCGGCGTGTCGGTGGCCAAGCCGGCCGAGTTCGTGATCTTCCGCCTCAGCCAGTGGGCCGGGCCGGGTAGCTGACCGCGTCCCTCCGACCCCCGCTTCCCATGCCGAGGACCGCCACGCTCACCCCCGGGGTGCAATGGGCAGGAACCTTTCCCGAAGCTTCGGGGGAGGTCCGCACCGGCATCCCCGCCTTCCTGGGCTACGCCGCACCGGGCTCCGCCGCGGCGGATGGGGCCGGCGTGCCGCGCGCCGTCGGGAGCTGGGCCGAGTTCGAGGCGTGGGCCGAGCGGGTCCTCCCGGATGCCCCGCCGGCGCCCGCGGCCCCACCCCGCTTCCTCCCCCACGCGGTGCGCGGCTTCTTCCGCAACGGGGGGGTCCGCTGCTTCGTGGTCCCGCTGGCCGGGGTGGAGCGGGACGACCCGGCGGCGGAGGCCCGCGCGCTGGCCGGCGCCCTGACCGCGCTGGAGGAGGTGGGGGAGGTGGACCTGGTGTGCGCCCCGGACGTCATGCACCGGGTCGCCGCCGCGAGGCGCCCGGGGCCGTGGGCGTCGGGGGATTCGGCGGCGCTGCTGGAGCGGGTCCGCCCCCTCCAGCAGGCGCTGCTCGCGCACTGCCGCCGCATGGGCGACCGCTTCGCCATCCTGGACGCGGTCCCCGCCCTGACCCCGGAGGAAGCGCTCCGGCAGGGGAAGGCGCTGGTCGATTCCGGCGCCTGGGGGGCGCTCTACTTCCCCTGGGTGCAGGCGGAGGACGGGCCGCCGGAATACGCGCCGCCGGAGGACGGGGCCCGGGCCGTCGGCGGGCTGGTCCCGCCGTGCGGCCACGTCGCCGGGGTGTACGCCCGGGTCGACGCGCTGACCGGGGTGCACCGCCCGCCCGCCAACGAGCCGCTGGAAGGGGTTCTGGACGTGGAGTTCGCCCTGTCCGAGGCGCAGTCGGGGGTGCTCTTCCCCTCCCCGGAGGAGCAGCGTCGGGACGGGCTCCCCGCCGGGATCAACCTGCTCCGCGCCTTTTCGGGGCGCGGGATCCGGGTGTGGGGGGCGCGCACGCTCAGCCCCCGGCAGGCGGACGCGCAGGTCGCCGCGCGGCGGGTGGTCCTTTCGGTGTCGCGCTGGCTGGAGCAGCGCCTGCAGGCGGTCGCCTTCGAGACCAACGGTCCCGCCCTGTGGGCGCGGATCACCCGCGAGGTGGGAGGGCAGCTCGCCCGCCTGCACCGCGGAGGAGTGCTGCGCGGCGCCACGCCCGCGGAAGCGTTCTACGTGCGATGCGACGCCGCCACCAACCCGCCGGAAGCGCGGGACGCCGGCGTCGTGACCACCGAGGTGGGGCTCGCCCCCGCCGTTCCCAACGAATTCATCGTCGTCCGGGTCTCGCACGGGGCCGGCGGCGCCACCATCACCGGGCCCGAGCTGCCCGGCTAAGCCACAGGAGGGATCGCATGCCAGTCGGAGACCGGAGGGACCCGTTCCGCTCATCCAACTTCCTGGTCGAGATGGACGGAATCACCCGCGCCAGCTTCCGTGAGTGCTCGGGGCTCGACTTCACGCAGGACGCGATCGAGTACCGCGAGGGGGGCGACCCGAACCACACCCGCAAGCTGACGGGGATGGTCAAGTACTCCAACATCACCCTGCGGTCGGGGATGACCGACGACTGGGAGCTGTGGGAGTGGAAGCAGCAGGCGGCCGACGGCAAGAACGCGCGCCGCAACGGCTCGATCGTGGTGATGAACGAGCGCGGGGACGAGGTGCTGCGCTGGAACTTCGAGGGCGCCTGGCCGACGCAGTGGACCGGCCCCAGCCTGAACGCCATGGGGAACGAGGTGGCGATCGAGACGCTGGTGCTGGCCGTGGAGCGGGTGCAGAAGGCGTAGGGCTAGATGTTCCAGACCGAGTTCCCCTTCACCCTCCCGCGCGGCTACGTCGACCGGGAGGGGACGGTGCACCGGGAGGGCGTCATGCGCCTGGCCACCGCCGCGGACGAGATCGCCCCGCTCAAGGACCCCCGGGTGCAGGCCAACCCGGGGTACCTGGTGGTGATCCTGCTCGCGCGGGTGGTCACCCGGCTGGGGGAGATCCGGCAGCTCAACCCCGCCATCGTCGAGGGGCTGTACTCCGCCGACCTGGCCTTCCTCCAGGACT
>JAFAYN010000391.1 GCA_019240375.1 Gemmatimonadota bacterium | reverse complement strand
AGTACCTCTACGACCGGCTGGAGGCCTGGGTGGAGGAGGAGGACCTGTTGAGCCTGGAGCGCACGGCGTCGTCGTGGTGGTTCTCGCGCTGGTGCCCGCCGCGCCCGATGCGGGGAGGCGAGTTCGCTCAGGGCGTCCGCGAGCAGGAGTTCAGCCTGGTGGAGTGGCCCCTCGCCTCGCTGGAGCGGACCGCGGTGGAGTGCCTGGCGGAGGAGGGCGAGCTTCCCCCGAGGCAGCAGCACCTGGCGGAGCAGCTTCGCGAGTCCTTCGTGGGGGTGTGGGAGGTGCGCGCGACGGACGACGTGGACACGCTGCTCGCCTCCCCGCTCGACGGACGGACCTACCCGGTGCGCGAGCACGCGCCCGAGGTCGGCTACAGGGTCGGGGCGGTGGCGATGGGGCGGCTGATCCCCTTCGGTGACGGGACCTACCTGCGCTCTCCGGGGATGCTGTTCACCGGGCCCGCCGAGCCCGAGTTCGCGCGCCCGCTGGCCGGGGTGTTGGAGAAAGCTCCCCAAAGCCTCCCCCCGGCCGCGGTGCTGGAGGCGGTCGTCTCCCGGGTGTTCGGGCAGGCCGACGTTCCCCGTGAGGTGAAGCCCGCGAGGAACGCAAAGGAGGCGAAGGAGCTCCTGGCGGAGCTGCGGCCCCTGCTGGAGGAGGCCGGAATGGCCCGGCGCATCACCCTGGACGAGCTCGCGCCCGAGGTGGACCGCAGCCAGCTTTCCCCAGATGCGGAGCTGTACGACTACGAACTGGACACCGTCCTGTACGAGTGGATCCAGGCGCTGGGGGAGATGGCGCGCGGGACGGAGTCCGGCGGGAAGCGAGCCCCAAAGAGCACGAAGGGGAAGACCCGGAAGAAGCCACGCCGGAAGCGCTGAGCCCGGACGCGCGGAGGGGCGCGGAGGCCCCCCGGCTCCGCGCCCCTCCCGTTTCTCCGGACCTCCCGCCGCGGGTTAGCGCGTCCGCTCGGCGAGCCCGCTCCCGCGGTACGGGTCGTCGCCGCGGGTGCCGAGCACCCTGCGGGAGTACCCGTTCTCGGGGTCGCTCCCGCGGCGCAGTGCCCGGTCCACCGCGTTCTCGCCGCGGTTGTAGGCGAGCAGCGCCAGCCGCACGTCGCCCTCGTAGCGCTCGATCAGGGTGCGGAGGTAGCGGAAGCCCACCCGCAGGTTGGAGCGCGGATCCAGCAGCGCCTCCTCGCTGCGCATGCGGCGGTCGAACAGGCGCGCCGTCCCGGGCATCAGCTGGGTCAGCCCCATCGCTCCGGCGCGGCTCCGGGCGCTCGGCGAGAAGCGGCTCTCCGCCCGCACCAGGCGGAAAGCCAGCTCGGGGTCGATCCCCTCGCCGCGGGCCTCCTCGTGGATCATCTTCGCCAGCTCGGGCGAGATCTCGTACCGCCGCGCGTAGAAGAAGGAGCCGAACTCCAGCTCGCGGAAGCGGCGGGCCTCCTCGCGCAGGCGCTCCCAGAAGTCGCGGCCGAAGTAGCTGTCGAGGCGGGGCGGGGTGGGGGCGTGGATCCGGAGGGTGTCGGACGGCGTCGCGGACGCGGGGACCACCCAGGCGCAGAGGGCGACGAGCGCCAGGAGCGCGGGGTGGCGAAGTCCGCTCGGAAACGCCGACGTGCTTGCAGGGCAAGACGTTGCGATCAACGGATTCCTCCTGGTTCGAGGTTCTTGGGGACCGGGTGAACCCGCGCAATGTGGGACGGGGGGGAGCCCGGGTCAAGGTTTCCCTCCCCGCGTTCGCCCTACCCGGAGCGCCGAAAGTGCTTGCCCGGACCCTCCTTCCGCGCCATCTTGCGAGCGCGGGGACGTTCCGTCCGGGCCGCCCGTGCCCGGCGCGTCCCGCCTCCCCCTCCCGCCGGACTCCCGCTCCCATGAACTGGCAGTCCACCCCCCTCCTCCTCCCTCTGGTCGCCGTGGCGTGCCTGGTGCTGGGCGCCCTGGGCGGGGCGCTGCTGCGCCCGCGCCGGCGGCACGCTTCGACGGCTGCGCCGGACGGGGAGCTGGCGCTGCAGAAGGCTTTCCTCGGCCACCTCTTCGAGGCCTCGTCCGAGGCGATCGTCCTGCTCGACAACCAGGACCGGGTGGTGGAGGCCAACGCCGAGTTCATCCGCCTCTTCGGCTACCCGGCCGAGGCGATCGCCGGCCGCCCGATCAACGAGCTGATCGTCCCCGAGGAGCTGCGCGAGGAGGGGGACATGCTCACCCGCCAGGTGACGTCGGGTGGACGCTTCTCGGTGGAGACCCTGCGCCGCCGGCGC
>JAFAYN010000388.1 GCA_019240375.1 Gemmatimonadota bacterium | reverse complement strand
CGGCCGCGTTCGTGGCGCTGGAGTCGTTCCCGCTCACTCCCAACGGCCCGGTCGACCGGCGTGCCCTTCCCGCGCCCGGAGGTACCGCCTCCGCGCACGGGTACGTGGCGCCGCGCACGGCCACCGAAGCGGTGCTGGCGCAGATCTGGGCCGACACGCTCGGGGTGGAGCGCGTCGGGGTGCACGACGACTTCTTCGACCTCGGCGGGCACTCGCTCCTGGCGACGCGCGTGATCTCCAAGATGCGGCAGACGCTGCGCGTGGAGATTCCCTTCGGCGTCCTGTTCGAGGCGGCCACGGTGGCGGCGCTGGCGGAGGCCGTCGCCAGGCACGAGGCGCGCCCCGGGCAGACGGAAAAGCTCGCCCGCGCGCTGCAGGCGGTCGCGGCCATGTCCCCGGAGGAGGTCCGCCGCCGGCTGGAGCAGGGGCGGCCGGCGGGGAAGGGCGCGTAGCGCGGCACGCGCGCCACGGGAAAAGACGGTAGGTTTCGGCAGACATCAAGGCCACACGGGCACAGCAGTCATAGATCATGGAATCCGACTCGTTCAGCGGCACCCTTTCCCCGGAACAGCTCCAGCTCCTCGCCCTGATGATGGAGGAGGAGGGGTTCGATCCGGTCGACGAGGACTCGATCCCCCGCCGGGAGGGGACGGGCCCCGCGCCGCTGTCGTTCGGCCAGCAGCGCCTCTGGTTCATCCACCAGCTCGACCCGCGGAGCGCCGCGTACAACGTCCCGCTGGGGCTGCGGCTCCGCGGCGGGCTGGACCGCGGCACGCTGGAGCTGACCCTGACCGAGATCGCCCGGCGGCACGAGTCGCTGCGCACCACGCTGGAGGTGGAGGGGGCCGAGCCGGTGCAGGTGATCCACCCCCCGTCTCCCGTGGCGGTGGAGGAGGTGGACCTGTCCACCCTCCCCGCCGGGGAGCGCGAGGCGGCCGCGGAGCGGCTGGCGGCCGAGGAGGCGGCGCGCCCCTTCGACCTGCGCACAGGCCCGCTCTTCCGCGCGATGCTGCTGCGCCTGGGCGGGGACCAGAGCGTGCTCCTCTTCACCATGCACCACGTGGTCAGCGACGGCTGGTCGCTGGGCGTCCTGGTGGCGGAGCTTTCCGAGCTGTACGGGGCGCTCGCGAAGGGGCGGGAAGCGCGCCTCCCCGAGCTCCCGGTCCAGTACGCCGACTACGCCGTCTGGCAGCGCGAGCACCTGTCCGGCGAGGCGCTGGAGGGGCAGGTGGGGTACTGGCGGGAGCGCCTGGCGGGAGCCCCACCGGTGCTGGAGATCCCCACCGACCGGCCGCGCACCGCGACGCAGGGCGCCGAGGCGGCGCGGATCGCCTGGACCTTCCCGGCCGGGGCCGCGGAGGCGCTGCGGGCGCTGAGCCGGCGCGAGGGGACCACGCTGTACATGACGCTGCTGGCGGCGTTCCAGGCGCTGCTCGCGCGCTATGCCCGCCAGGACGACGTCAGCGTGGGGACCCCGGTGGCCGGGCGGACGCGGAGCGAGCTGGAGGGGCTGATCGGCTTCTTCGTCAACACGCTGGTGATCCGCACCGACCTGTCGGGCTCGGAACGGCTCACCTTCCGCGAGCTGCTGGGGCGGGTGCGCGAGGGGGTGCTGGAGGCGCAGGCGCACCAGGACCTCCCCTTCGAGCGGCTGGTCGAGGCGCTGGGGGTGGAGCGCTCCCTGACGCAATCCCCGCTCTTCCAGGTGCTCTTCACCCTGCAGGAGGCGTCGCTGCACGCGGCGCCGCGGATCGGCGGGGTGGAGGCCGAGGTGCTGGACCGCGAGCCCTCGGTGGCGCAGTTCGACCTGTCGCTCACCCTGGTGGACGACACCCCCCTGCGCGGCTGGGCCACCTACCGCACGGCGCTCTTCGACGCGGCGACGGTGGAGCGGATGCTGGTCCACCTGGGGACGCTGCTGGAGCGGGTGGCGGCCGACCCCGACGCCCCGCTCTCCACCCTGTCGCTGCTGGACGCGGACGAGCGCGAGCGGCTGGTGCGCGGGTGGAACGCCACCGGGCGCGACTACCCCGCCGCCGGCCGGCCGCTGCACGCGCTGGTGGAGGCGCAGGTGCGGCGCACCCCCGAGCGCACCGCGCTGGTGTTCGAGGGTGAGCGCCTGAGCTACGCCGAGCTGGACGCGCGCGCCAACCGCCTCGCCCGCCATCTGCGCGCCCTGGGCGTCGGCGCGGAAACGCGGGTGGGCGTGTGCGTGGAGCGCTCGCTGGAGATGGTGGTCGCGCTCCTGGCCGTCCTCAAGGCCGGCGGGGCGTACGTCCCGCTCGACCCCGGCTACCCCGCCGAGCGCCTGGCGTACATGCTGGAGGACAGCGCGGTTCCCGTCCTCCTCACCCAGGCGCGCCTGGCCGGCGCCCTCCCGGCGCACGGGGCGCGGACCGTCCTGCTCGACGCCGAGTGGGAGCGGATCGCTGCGGAGAGCCCCGAGCCGCTGGGGGTGGAGACCGATCCGGACGCGCTGGCGTACATGATCTACACCTCCGGCTCCACCGGCAGGCCCAAGGGGGCGATGAACGCCCACCGGGGGATCGTCAACCGGCTCCTCTGGATGCAGGAGGAGTACGGGCTGGGCGAGCACGATGTGGTGCTGCAGAAGACGCCCTTCAGCTTCGACGTGTCGGTCTGGGAGTTCTTCTGGCCGCTGATCGCCGGGGCGCGCCTGGTGGTCGCCCGCCCGGAGGGGCACCGCGACCCGCGCTACCTGGCGGAGACCATCGAGGGCGAGGGCGTCACCACGCTGCACTTCGTCCCGCCGATGCTCCAGGCCTTTTTGGAGGCGACCGAGGAAGGGCGCTGCGGCGGGATCCGGCGGGTGGTCTGCAGCGGCGAGGCGCTCCCCTTCGAGCTGCAGGAGCGCTTCTTCGCGCGCTTCCCCGCGGCGGAGCTGCACAACCTGTACGGCCCCACCGAGGCCGCGGTGGACGTGACCTACCAGGCGTGCCGCCCGGGGGAGCCGGTGACCATCGGGCGCCCGGTGGCGAACACGCGCGTCTACCTCCTGGACGAGACGGGGGAGCCGGTCCCGGTCGGCGTCCCCGGCGAGCTGCACATCGGCGGGGTCCAGGTGGGGCGCGGCTACCTGGGGCGTCCGGAGCTGACCGCCGAGAAGTTCGTCCCCGACCCGTTCGGTGAGCCCGGCGCGCGGCTGTACCGCACCGGCGACCTGGCGCGGTGGCGGGCGGACGGGACGGTGGCGTACCTGGGACGGGTGGACTTCCAGGTGAAGCTGCGCGGATTCCGGATCGAGCTGGGGGAGATCGAGGCCGCGCTGCGCGAGCAGCCCGGCGTGCGCGAGGCGATGGTGCTGGTGCGCGAGGACCACCCCGGGGAGCAGCGCCTGGTGGGGTACCTGACGGGCGAGGGGAACGCGGAGGAGGTGCGGGCGAGGCTGCGGCAGCGGCTCCCCGAGCACATGGTCCCGTCCGCGCTGGTGGCGCTGGAAGCGTTCCCGCTCACCCCCAACGGCAAGGTGGACCGCCGCGCCCTCCCCGCGCCGGAGCCGCCCCGGCCGGGTACCGCGAGCCAGCGGGCCGCCCGCACCCCCACCGAGGAGGTGGTGGCGGCCATCTGGGCCGACCTCCTCCGGCTGGACCACGCCGGGCCCGACGACGACTTCTTCGCGCTCGGCGGGCACTCGCTCCTCGCTACGCAGGTGGTGTCGCGGCTGCGGCAGGCGTTCGGGGTGGAGCTCCCGCTGCGCGCCCTGTTCGAGGACGGGACGGTCGCGGGCGTCGCGCGGCGGGTGGAGGACGCGCTGGGTGCGCGCGCCGAGCTGGCCGCGCCACCCCTCGTCCCGGTCCCTCGCGAGCGCGGGGAAGGGCTCCCGCTCTCCTTCTCGCAGGAGCGGCTCTGGTTCCTGACCCGCCTCGACCCGGCGTACGCCTCGTACAACATCGCCGCCGGGGTGCGGATGACCGGCGCGCTCGACGCGGAAACGCTGCGCCGCTCGCTGGAGGAGGTGGTCCACCGGCACGAGTCGCTGCGCACCGTCTTCGCCGTGGCGGGCGACGAGTCGGTGCAGCGCGTCCTCCCGCCGGCCGCCTTCCCGCTCCCGCTGGAGGACGTGTCCGCCCTCCCGGCGGAGGAGCGCGAGACGGCCATGCTCCGCCTGGGCGACCGGGAGGCGGGGCACGCCTGCGACCTGCAGCGGGGCCCACTCTTCCGCGCCCGGCTGGTGCGCCTGGCGGAGGAGGAGCACGTCCTCCTCTTGGCGCTGCACCACGTGGTGGGCGACGCCTGGTCGCTCGGTGTCCTGACGCGCGAGGTGGCGGCGCTGTACCCCGCCCTCGCCGCGGGCGAGGCGTCGCCCCTCCCGCCGCTCCCGGTGCAGTACGCGGACTATGCGGTCTGGCAGCGCCGGTGGCTGCGCGGCGACGCCCTGCGCCACCAGCTCGACTACTGGACGGCGCAGCTCGGGGGAGCCCCCGCGCTCCTGGAGCTTCCCACCGACCGTCCGCGTCCCCCAGTGCAGACGCACCGCGCGGCGGAGCACGTCTTCGCGGTCCCGGCGGAGACGGCGGGCCGCCTCGTGGCGATGGGCCGCTCGGAAGGCGTCACGCTGTTCATGACCCTGCTCGCCGCCTGGCAGCTCCTCCTCGCCCGCTACTCCGGGCAGGAGGACGTGGTGGTCGGCACCCCGATCGCCGGGCGCACGCGGGAAGAGACGGAGGGGCTGATCGGCTTCTTCGTCAACCAGCTCGCGCTGCGCACCGACCTGTCGGGGAACCCGAGCTTCAGGGAGCTGCTGGGGCGCGTCCGCGAGACCACGCTGGGCGCGTACGCCCACCAGGACGTCCCCTTCGAGAAGCTGCTGGAAGAGCTGGAGGTGGAGCGCTCCCTGAGCCACGCCTTGGTCTACCAGACCATGCTGATCCTCCACAACGCGCGGGCCGAGCTGGCCCCGCTCCCGGGAGTGGAGATGGCGCCGGTGCGGATCGGCTCCCCGTCGGCGGTGGTGGACCTGGAGGTGTCGGTACGCGAGACGCCGGCGGGGCTGGCGGGCGCGGTGGTGTACGCCGCCGACCTGTTCGACGCCTCGACCGTCGCGGCGATGGTCGAGCACCTGAAGGCGATCCTGGAGGCCGTCGCGGCCGACCCCGGGCGTCGGGTCGCCGGGATCCCGCTGCTGACCGCCGCCGAGCGCGAAGTGCAGCTGGTGGACTGGAACCGGACCGGGCGCGAGTTCCCGGCCGGGCGCACCGCGCACGAGCTGTTCGCGGAGCAGGCGCGGCGCACGCCGGACGCCCCGGCGGTGGCGTTCGACGGCGAGTGGCTGACCTACGCGGAGCTGGACGCGCGGGCCGAGCGGCTCGCAGGCTTCCTCCGCGCCCGGGGCGCGGGCCCGGAGCGGCGCGTGGCCGTCTGCATGGAGCGCGCGACGGATATGCTGGTCGCGGTGCTCGGCGTCCTGAAGTCGGGGGCGGCGTACGTCCCCCTCGACCCCGCCAACCCGCGCGAGCGGCTGGAGCGGGTGGTCCGCGACTCCGGCGCGCTGGCCCTCCTCACCCAGGAGCGGCTGCGTGCCGCCGTCCCCTCCGGCGAGGTGGAGACGGTCGCCCTGGACGCGGAGTGGGAGCGGATCGAGGCGGAGGGCGGTGTGGCGCCGCCGGCCGCAGCCGGCCCCGCCCCCGAAGGGCTGGCGTACCTGATCTACACCTCCGGCTCCACGGGGACGCCCAAGGGGGTGATGGTCACCCACCGCTCGCTGGTCAACTACGCCGACGCCGCCCGCGCGGAGTACGGGATCGGCGCGGACGACCGGGTGCTCCAGTTCGCCTCGCTCAGTTTCGACGCCAGCGCCGAGGAGATCTTCCCGGCGCTCTTCGGCGGCGCCGCGCTGGTGCTGCGCACTCCGGACATGCTGGACGGGGTGGCCGTCTTCCTCGCCCGGGTGGAGGAGTGGGGCGTCACCGTGCTCGACCTCCCCACCGCCTTCTGGCACGAGGTCGCGGCCGAGCTGGAGCGCGGCTCGGCGCGGCTCCCGGCGTGCGTGCGACTGGTGATCATCGGCGGGGAGCGCGCGCTCCCGGAGCGGGTGGCCGGGTGGCGCGCGGCGGTCGGGGACCGGGTGCGGCTGGTCAACACCTACGGCCCCACCGAGACCACCATCGTGGCCACGGCGGCGGAGCTGCGCGCGGCGGAGGCGACGGTCCCCATCGGGCGGCCGGTCGCGAACGCGCGTGCCTACGTCCTCGACCGCGAGATGGAGCCGGTCCCGCAGGGGGTGCGCGGGGAGCTGTGCGTCGGCGGGGCGGGAGTGGCGCGCGGCTACCTGGGCGACCCGGCGCGGACGGCGGAGAAGTTCGTCCCCGACCCGTTCGCGGGGGAGCCGGGGGCGCGCCTGTACCGCACCGGCGACCTGGCGCGCTGGCTCCCCGACGGGGAGCTGGAGTTCGTCGGGCGGAGCGACGGGCAGGTCAAGGTGCGCGGCTTCCGCGTGGAGCTGGGCGACATCGAGGCGGCGCTCGCCCGCCACGAAGGGGTGCGGGAGGCGGTGGTCGTCGCCCGCGAGGACGCTCCCGGGCGCACCCGGCTGGTGGTGTACGTGGTCCCCGCCGACCCCGACGCGGAGGGGGAGGAGCCGGAGGCCGTGCCGGCCGACGTGCCCGCCCTCCCGGGCCTCCCGGTGGAGGTCGCCGCCGAGATGGCCCCGCAGCCGGAGCCGCTGGCCCCGCCGGCCCCGGCCCCCGCGGCGGTGGAGGTGCCGGTGCTGGAGTTCCCCACCGACCGGCCGCGCGTCGGCGCCGCCCCCCGCGCCGCGGAGCTGGAGTTCGCGGTACCGCCGGAGGTGGCGCGGCGACCGGGCGCGCCGGAGGTCCCGCTCCTGGCGGCGTTCCACGCGCTGCTCGCCCGCTACACCGCCCAGGACGAGGTGGTGGCCGGCTTCGCGTCGCCCGGGGCGGACGGGGTGCGCCTGGTGCGTGGCGCGCCGCGCGGCGCCCTCACCGCCCGGGAATGGCTCGACCGCACCCGCATGGCGCTGGAGGGGGCGACCCCGGAAGCGGCCGCGCTGGAGATCGTGGAGCGCCCGGGGCTGGCGCGCGTCCCCCGGCTGGTGCTCGGCGGCGCGGCCCCGGACGACGAGGGCGGCCGGCCGGAGCTGACGCTGCGCTTCCGGGAGGCGGACGGCGGGCTCGCCGGGACGGCGCTGTACGACGCGGCCCTGTTCGACGCGACAACGGTGGAGCGGATGGCCGCCCACTTCGCCGTGCTGCTGG
>JAFAYN010000363.1 GCA_019240375.1 Gemmatimonadota bacterium | reverse complement strand
CGCGGCCGACTTCCGCAAGTTTCCCGGATGGAAGGAGAACACCGCCAGCCTGCGCAAGGACCGGCAGGAGGTGAACGGGCGCGAAGTGGAGGTGGAGCGCCACGAGCTCAAGGACGACGACATCCTCTACCTGCAGGAGAACTTCGTCGTCACCGACGGGATCTTCAAGGACGAGAACGTCGTCTTCGACCAGGTGTCGCCCGAGTGGGAAGCGTTCTGCAGGAACGACCTCCAGTTCCAGATCCCGGACTACGCCACCGCCGACGCCGCCCCGGCCGCCCCGCAGTCCTGAGGCACACCATCCGGCAGTGCGATGCGAGGGGGACCGCGTGCCACGCGGTCCCCCTCGTGCGTTGGTGCCCCGTGCGCCTGGCTCGGGGTTTGCCGGCTTGCGTTTCCGCGGGCGGGTCGGTATTCATGGCACCTTGCTCCACGGCGGGACCGGCGTGGCTCCGCGCCCGCAATTCTTCCTCGCGAAAGGTAGTACATTGATCTCCCTACGAACTCCGGGCGAGATTGAGACCATGGCGGAGGCCGGTCGGCTCCTCACCGAGTCGATGGCCGAGGTCGGCCGGGCGGTGCGCCCCGGCGTGACGCCCAGGGAGCTGGACCGCATCGCCCACGACGCCATCGTCGCCCGGGGCGCCATTCCCGCGCAGCTCGGCTACCAGGGATACCCGGCCACCATCTGCCTTTCCAAGAACGAGATCGTGGTGCACGGCATCCCCGACGACGTCCCCCTCCGCGAGGGCGACATCGTGACGGTGGACTTCGCCCTGATCTTCCGGGGGTTCTACGCCGACATGGCCCGCACCCTCCCGGTGGGGACCGTCGGCGCCGAGGCGCAGCTCCTGGTGCGCGTCACCGAGGAAGCCTTCTGGAAGGGGTTCGCGGAGGCGCAGCCGGGGAAGCGGATGGGCGACGTGTCGGCCGCGGTGCAGCGCCACATCGAGTCCGCGGGGTTCTGGGTGGTGCGCGAGTTCGTGGGGCACGGGATCGGGACCTCCTTCCACGAGGACCCGCAGGTCCCCAACTACGGGCGCGCCGGGCGCGGCCCGCAGCTCCGTGCCGGGATGACCTTCGCGCTGGAGCCGATGGCCGCGCTGCGGGCGGGGAACGCCTCGTTCCTCAAGGACGGGTGGACCGCCACCATGGGGCGGGGGAACCTGGCCGCGCAGTACGAGAACACCATCGCCATCACCGACGACGGCCCCCAGCTCCTGACCGGGAACCCGGTGCCGGCCGCGTCGGTGTCGCGGTAGGCCGCACCCGCGTCCCCCGGCGCGAAGAGAGCCCGGCGATCCGTAGGGGGTCGCCGGGCTCTCCTCGTTCTTCCCGCGCGGTGGTCAGACGCCGGCGGGGGCCGCCTCGCTCGCGCTTTCCACCGGGCGCCCGGAGCGCTTCCACTCCGCGAAGTCGCCCGCCAGGTGCACGATGCCCCGGATCCCCGCCGCCTGGAGAACCCCGATCGCCACCCCGGCGCGGGCGCCGCTCTGGCAGTGGACCACCAGCGTCCGGTCGCGGGGGACCTCGTCCAGGCGCTCCACCAGGCGCCCCAGGGGGAGGCTGCGGCTCCCGGGCAGGTGCCCCGCCGCGTACTCCGACGGGTTGCGCACGTCCAGCACCTCCACCTCGCCGGTGAGCAGCCGCTCCTCCAGCTCCGCGGGGTCGATGTCGGGGATCGCGCCGGCGCGCCCGTGCTTCGCGATCCACTCGTCCACCGCCTCCGCCCCGAAGTACCCGCCCACCGCGTCGAGCCCGATCATCGCCAGGCTGCGCGCCACTCCCTCCACCGCCTCGTCGCGGGCGTCACCCAGCACCAGGAAGAAGGGAGCGCCGTACGGGACCACCGAGCCGGCCCAGGTGGCGAAGCTCTTCCCCAGCGGGACGCTGAGCGTCCCCGGGACGTGCTGGTGCGCGAAGGCGGCCGCGGGGCGCGTGTCCACCACCGTGACCCCCTCCTCCACCGCCGACTCCAGCCGCGACTCCGGGAGCCGGGCGGGGCGGCGGAAGCCCCCCAGCACGCGTGGGCCGTCGCGGTTGGTCCGCTTCATCTCGGCGAAGTACATCGGCGGCTCGGGCTGCCCCGCCAGCACCTCGCGGACGAACTCCTCCTCGTCGTCGGCGGCGAGCCCCCAGTTGAACAGCTTCTCGTACCCCAGCGTGGACTGCGGGACCGCCCCCAGCGCCTTGCCGCACGCCGAGCCCGCGCCGTGCCCCGGCCAGAGCTGCACGTAGTCCGGGAGCGCGGCCTTGAAGCGCTGCAGGGAGCGGAACAGCGTCCTCGCCCCCGCTTCCATGGTCCCCTCCTGGCCGGCGGCGCGCTCCAGCAGGTCCGGGCGCCCCACGTCGCCCACGAAGACGAAGTCGCCGGTGAGCACCCCCATCGGGCGGTCGGCGCCCGCGGTGTCGGTGACCACGAAGGACAGGTGCTCGGGGGTGTGCCCCGGGGTGTGCATCACGTCGACGCGGACGTTCCCCACCCGGAAGGTGTCCCCGTCGCGCAGCAGCACGGCGTCGGCGTCCCGGGCATAGGCGTACCGCCACCCTTCGCCCCCCTCGTCCGACAGGTGCAGCCGGGCGCCGGTGCTCGCCGCCAGCTCGCGGGCGCCGGAAACGAAGTCGGCGTGGATGTGCGTTTCCGTGACGTGGGTGACGCGGAGCCCTTCCTGCCGGGCGGCACGGACGTACTGCTCGGCGTCGCGGTTGGGGTCCACCACCAGCGCCTCGCCGGTGGCGGAGCACCCCACCAGGTAGCTGGCCTGGGCGAGACCGTCGTCGTAGAGCCTTCTGAGGATCATGCCTTGACTCCGGAGATGAGCCGGGTGAGGGAGTGTTGTCCTTATAGTAGCGATCCGGGCGCCCGGTGTCACCTGCGCCGGGTCCTCCGCCGGTGGACGGCGCGGCCCGTCCCTCGCATCATTCAGGGACCGCGGCGGGGTGCGGCCGGCGCACTCCCCCATCGCTCCACCCGTGTACGCCCATGCCGCTCCACGACCGCTCCGCCTCGCCCCGCCGCAGCTCGATCCTGCGGGAGATCTCCCGCTCGGTTCCCAACCAGCTGTCGGCGTTCCGGCTGCTGATGGTGCCGGTGCTTTGGGTCGTCGCCGCCTTCCGCCTCCCCGTGGTGCTGGGGGTGGGGTGGGCGCTGGCGGCGGCCACCGACGTGCTGGATGGGTACCTGGCGCGGCGGAGCGGGACCACCACCCGCTTCGGCTCGGGGCTCGACTCGCTGGCCGACCACCTCCTCACCCTGTCGGGCTTCGCCTGGCTCCTCCTTTTCCGGCGGGCCTTCTTCCGCGAGCAGCTGGTCCCGCTGCTGGTGTGGGGGGCGCTGGGGCTGACCGTGCTGGCGGTGAGCTGGCTCCGCTTCCGCCGCTTCGCCGACCTGCACCTGTACTCCACCAAGGCGGCGGCCCTGCTCGGCTCGCTCTTCGCCATCTCGCTGCTGGTGCTCGGCACCTACCGGGCGCCGGTGTTCCACGTGGTGATCGGGGTGTGCTTCTTCGCCGCGCTGGAGGCGCTGGCGGTGCTGCTCACCCGGAGCCGGGTGGACGAGCACGTCGGCTCCATCTTCCTGCGCCGCCCCGCGCGGGGGTGACCGCGGCGGGTCAGGCGACGGAGACCAGCGGGAGCGCCGCGTCCGCTTCTCCCCCGGCGGGGCGCTCGCCGGCGCCGGGGGGGACCACCAGCACGTTGCACGCGGCCCCCCGTAGCGTGGCGCCGGCCACGCTCCCCAGCAGCGGGCGGTGCCCCGCGCGCCCGTGCGATCCCACCACCAGCAGCTCCGGCCGCCACTCGGCGGCCTCGGCCAGGATCTCGTCCGCCACGCAGCCGACCCGCACCTTGGGCTGGATGGCCCTTTCGCGCGGCCGCCGCGCCCGCACGAAGCCGTCCAGCTCCTGCTGCGCGAGCCGTTCCAGCGCGGCACGGGGGAGGAGGGCGGCGGCGGCGTCCTGCACCACCAGGAGGGTGCGGAGGTCGGGGAAGCGCTCGCCGGCCAGCGCCTCCACCAGGTCCACCCCCTGCTCGTGCACCCCGGGGCTCACCCCGGAAAGGTCGGTGGTCAGCAGGACGCGCCGCGCCTCCCGCGCCAGCGCGCCGCGCTGCACCAGCACCGGGACGGTGGCCCGGCGCACCACCCCCTCGGCCGTGGTCCCCAGGAACCAGCGTCGGATCCGGCTGCGGCGGGTGGCGCCCACCACCAGCAGGTCGGCCCCCAGCTCCTGCGCCAGCTCGGGGAGGTGGTCCGTCGCGGCGCCCTCCACCACGTGGCAGACGGTCGGCACCCCGCCGGCAAGCGCGCGGACGCGGGCTTCCAGACGCTCCCGCGGCTCCTCCCCGGGGCGGTCCAGCGCGTGCGCCACGTGCAGGGTGGCGCCGAGCTCGCGGGCCAGGGCCACGCAGGGAGGGAGAACCGGGTCGGTGTCGTCGACGGAGGCGACGCCCACCACGATCGTCCGGACGGATTGCGACATGGGAACCTTCCTGGCCTGGAGCAACCTGGGCCGCGGCGAGGGGCACCGCGGATTCTGGAGGTGAAAGATACGCGCTCCGGGGCCGCCGTCGGTCGGGGGCTCCACCCGGCGGGTGTAGGGATCTCCTTGACACCTGGCCGCTTGTGCGGCGGCGTCCTTCCGCGGGGTGGCGCGCGGGAATATCTTGCCCGCGGAAGACGCCGTGTCCCGCACCGTCCCGAGCCCGTACCGCATGACCCCCGACGCCGACACCCTGGCGCGCCTGCTGGTCGAGAGCGCCACCGAAGACGCCCTGCTCGCGCTCGACCCGGACGGGCGGGTGGCCCTGTGGGGGGGCGGAGCGGAGCGGGTGCTGGGCCGGACGGCCGCCGGGGCGGCCGGGCTCCCGCTCGCCGCCCTGTACCCGGAGGCGAGCCGTCTGCGCGGCGTGCCGGCGCGCTCCCTGGCCCTCGCCGCGGAGCGGGGGCGGTTCGAGGCGGAGGAGGAGTGGGTGCGCGGGGACGGGACCCCTTTCCGCGCCCACGTCGCGCTCACCGCCCTGCGCGAGGAGGGGCGGGTGGTGGGATACGGCGTAGTTGCCCGCGACCTGACCGACCGGGTGCTGGCCGAGCGGGCGCTGCAGCACCGGACGGGGCTGGTCAAGCTGCTGCAGGTGGTGGCGATGGCCGCCAACGAGGCGGCCGGGCTCCGCGAAGCACTGCAGAGCTGCCTGGACGAGGTGTGCGCCCGCACCGGGTGGCCGGTGGGGCACGCCCTCCTGGTGGGCGCCGACGGGGTGCTGGAATCGGCGGGGATCTGGCACCTGGACGCCCCGGAGCGGTACGCCGCCCTGCGCGAGGCGACCGGGGGCGTCCGCTTCGCGCCGGGGGTGGGTCTCCCCGGCGAGGCGCTGGCGGTGGGGGAGCCGGTGTGGATCGAGGACGTGACCCGCGACCGGCACTTCGTCCGCAGCCGGCTGGAGGAGTCGGGGCTGCACGCCGGCTTCGCCGTCCCCGTCCTGGTCGGGCGCGAGGTGGTGGGGGTGCTGGAGTTCTTCACCGAGCCGGCGGTCCCCCCCGACCACGCGCTCCTGGAGGTGGCGGCCCACATCGGGGCGCAGCTCGGGCGGGTGGTGGAGCGGACGCGCGCCCAGGAGGCGCTGCGCCAGTCCGAGGCCAAGTTCGCGGGGATCATCTCCATCTCCACCGACGCCATCGTCTCGGTGGACGAGTCGCAGCGGATCACCCTGTTCAACCTGGGCGCCGAGAAGATCTTCGGCTACACCGCCGCGGAGGCGCTGGGGGAGCCGCTCGACCTGCTGATCCCGGAGCGCTTCCGCCCGGGGCACGAGGCGGAGGTCCGCGCCTTCGGCGAGTCGGCGGTGGCGGCGCGGCGCATGGGCGAGCGCGGGCGGATCTCCGGGCGGCGCAGGGGCGGGGAGGTCTTCCCGGCCGATGCCTCCATCTCCCGGCTGGAGATCGACGGGCGGCGGATCTACACCGCCGTCCTCCGCGACGTGACCGAGCGGCAGCGCGCCGAGGAGGCGCTGGCCCGGCAGGCGGAGGAGCTGGCCCGCTCCAACGCCGAGCTGGAGCAGTTCGCGTATGTGGCCTCGCACGACCTGCAGGAGCCGTTGCGCATGGTCGCCAGCTACACGCAGCTCCTGGCGCGGCGCTACCGCGGCAGGCTGGACGAGGACGCGGACGAGTTCATCGGCTATGCGGTGGACGGCGTCACGCGGATGCAGGCGCTGATCAACGACCTGCTCGCCTACTCGCGGGTGGGGACCCGCGGCGCCGAGCACGCCCCCACCGACATGGAGGCGGTGTACGGGCGGGTGCTGGCCAGCCTGGGCCCGGCGCTGGAGGACGAGGGGGCGACGGTGACCCACGACCCGCTCCCCACGGTGGTCGCCGACGCGGGGCAGATGGGGCAGCTCCTGCAGAACCTGGTCGGCAACGCGATCAAGTTCCACGGCCCGGAGGCGCCGCGGGTGCACGTGTCGGCGCGGCGGGGCCAGGGGGAGTGGCTCTTCAGCGTGAGCGACAACGGGATCGGGATCGCGCCGGAGTTCGCGGAGCGGATCTTCGTCATCTTCCAGCGGCTCCACAGCCGGGCGGAGTACCCGGGGACGGGGATCGGGCTCTCCATCTGCAAGAAGATCGTGGAGCGCCACGGCGGGCGGATCTGGCTGGAGTCGGAGCCCGGCCGGGGGACCACCTTCTATTTCACCCTACCCGACAGGGACGCGGCATGAGTCCACAGGCGGTCTCCAGGCCCATCGAGGTGCTCCTGGTGGAGGACAACCCGGGCGACGTGCGGCTGACGCGCGAGGCGCTGCGGGAGGGGAAGGTCCGCAACAACCTGAGCGTGGCGCAGGACGGGGTGGAGGCGCTGGCCTACCTCCGCCGCGAGGGGAAGTACGCCGACGCGGTCCGCCCCGACGTGATCCTCCTGGACCTGAACCTCCCCCGCAAGGACGGGCGCGAGGTGCTGCAGGAGATCAAGAACGAGCCGGCGCTGCGGCAGATCCCGGTGGTGATCCTCACCAGCTCGCAGGCGGAGCAGGACATCTGCCGGGCGTACGACCTGCACGCCAACTGCTACATCACCAAGCCGGTGGACCTGGACCAGTTCATCACCGTGGTCAGGTCGATCGAGGACTTCTGGTTCACCATCGTGAAGCTCCCGCCGGAGTGACGGTGGGCCGGGACCCCGTCCGCATCCTCCTGGTGGAGGACAACCCCGGCGACGCCCGCCTCCTGCGCGAAACGCTGCGCGAGGCGGAGTCGTTCCCGTTCGAGCTGACGCACGTCACCCGCCTGGGCGAGGGGGAGGAGCGGCTGGCGGAAGGGGGGACGGAGGTGGTCCTGCTCGACCTTTCCCTCCCCGACGCGCACGGGATGGAGACGGTGACGCGCACCCTCCGCGCCGCCCCCGACGTCCCCATCGTGGTGCTCACCGGCCTTTCGGACGAGACGGTGGCGGTGAACGCGGTGCAGGCGGGGGCGCAGGACTACCTAGTGAAGGGGCAGGTGGACAGCACGCTCCTGGTGCGCTCCATCCGCTACGCCATGGAGCGGAAGCGCCTCGACCGCGAGCGCCTGCACCTGCTGGAGCGCGAGCGCGAGGCGCGCGCCCTGGCCGAGGCGGCGGTGCGCGCCCGCGACGACGTGCTGCACGTGGTCTCGCACGACCTGGGAAACTCGCTCAGCGCCATCGTGATCAACTCCACCGTGCTCCTCCGCACCCTTCCGGGCGAGGCGGCGCTGGGGGAGGCGCGGGGGCGGATCGCCAGCATCCGCGAGATCGCGGAGCACATGCAGCACCTGCGGCAGGACCTGCTCGACGTCGCCAGCATCGAGGCGGGGCGCCTGTCGGTGGAGCCGGAGCCGCAGGACCCGTACACACTGCTGGAAACCGCGCTGGACCGCTTCCTCCCGGTGGCGGCGGAGCGCTCCATCCGCCTGGAGCTGGACCTCCCGGACGAGCTTCCCCCCGTGTCCGCCGACCGGGAGCGCGTCCTCCAGGTGATGGCGAACCTGGTGGGGAACGCGCTCAAGTTCACCCCGGACGACGGGCGGATCGTGCTGGGGGCGGAGCCGTGCCCGGAGGGGGTGCGGGTCCGGGTGTCGGACTCGGGGTCGGGGATCGACCCGGAGCACCTGCCGCACGTGTTCTAGAGGTTCTGGACGACGCGGACGGGGAACCGTCTGGGGGCGGGGCTGGGACTCGCCATCTGCCGCGGGATCGTGGAGGCGCACGGCGGGCGGATCTGGGCGGAAAGCGCGCCTGGCTCGGGGAGCAGCTTCTACTTCACGCTGCCGCTGGCGGAGGGGTGAGCCGGGCTCCGGGCCCGGAAACTGCTGCCTCGAAACGCCGTGCGCACCGTGTCGACACGCCGGTGCCCTTCCCCGCCGGCAGGTGCGCGCCGCGGCGCGGGGAACCGGGGCGCCGCCACATCCCGGAGGGTCCATGCGTACCGTCGGTAAACTCCTTCGCCTCGGTGCCGCGTCGTCCGTGCTGGCGCTCGCCGCGTGCGCTCCCTCTTTCGGCCCGGGGGGGCTGCAGGTCGGGATGAGCCCCACGGGGCAGGTGAGCGCGGGGCTCTCCTCGTGCTCCATGCTGGGAGCCCCCAGCGCGCAGTACGCCCGGGCCGCGCACCGCTCCCCCTTCCGCGCCCTGCAGCAGATCGGCCAGATCCAGGCGCGCTACTCGTACTCCCACAAGTACGACAGGGGCGCGCAGCAGGCCGCGTGGAAGCAGGTGGCCTCCGGCGACTGCTGAGCGGCGCCGGACCCGGATCCGCCCCCACGGCCGACCGCGGCCGTGGGGGCTTTTTTTCTGGCGTGCGCCCGGCGTGTCACGTTTCTCCCCCCCTGCTCCGTCTTCCAGGTAGGGGCCCGAGGGCCGGGCCGAAGCGAGGGGTTCACGCGCAGACAGGGAAACGAGGGGGAGATCATGGCACGCACACGGGGAAAGCAGCGCATCCTGGTCCTGGGCGGGGGGTACGCGGGGATGGCGGCGGCGGCGCGGGTCGCGGGGGCCGGCGCGCCCGTCGAGGTGACGCTGGTGGACGCCCGCCCGGAGTTCACGCAGCGGATCCGCCTGCACGAGGCGCTGGCGGGCTCCCCTCCGGCGGCCTTCGCCTACGCGCCGCTCCTGGCGCGGCGCGGGGTCCGCTTCGTCCGGGGACGGGTGGAGGGGATCGACCCGGCCGCAGGGCGGGCGGTCGGGCGCGGCGCCGACGGGGAGCGCCTGGCGCTGGGGTACGACCGGCTGGTGGTGGCGCTGGGGAGCGTCACCGCGGCCCCGGTTCCCGGGGTGGCGGAGCACGTCCTCCGCCTGGACGACCCGCGGCTGATCGGCGAGGCGGCGGCCCGGCTCGGGCGGATGGCGGCGGAGCGGGGGCGCGTGCTGGTGGCCGGCGGCGGGCTGACCGGGATCGAGACGGCGGCGGAGCTGGCGGAACGCTTTCCCGGGCTGCGGGTGACGCTGGCGACGCTGGGGCGGGTGGGTGACGGGTACTCGGCCGCGGGGCGGGCGCACATCCGAGGCCGCCTGGCCGGGCTGGGGGTGGAGCTGGCGGAGGAGACCGGGGTGCGGGCGCTGGAGCGCGGCCGCGCCGTGCTGGACGGCGGCGGCGAGCTCCCCTTCGACCTGTGCGTCTGGGCCGGCGGCTTCGCGCCCCCGGCGCTGGCGCGGGAGGCGGGGCTGGCGGTGGACGGGTGCGGACGGATCCGTGTAGATTCCACCCTGCACGCCCTGGATCGGCCGGAGATCCTGGCCGCGGGTGACGCCGCCGCGATCCCCTTCGGCGGGGACGCAGTCCGCATGGGGTGCGTGAGCGCCCTCCCCTCGGGGGCGCACGCGGGCGCGAGCCTCCGCCGCGAGCTGGAGGGGCGGGAGCCGGAGCCCTTCGACTTCGGCTTCGTGATCCGCTGCGTCAGCCTGGGGCGACGGGACGCGCTGATCCAGTTCACCCGGCCGGACGACGCCCCGCGCGACCGGGTGTGGACCGGGCGCCCCGCCGTGCTCACCAAGGAGATGATCTGCAGGATGACCTTCTTCGTCGCCCGCAACGAGATGCGCACCGGGTTCCCGCTCTACCGCTGGCCACGGGGCGGCGGGGTGACGCCCCGTCCGGCGGAGGCCGCGCCGGCCCTGGCCCTGGAGGGGCCGCGGTGAGCGAGGCGGCCGGCCTTTCGCCGGAGCCGGCCGCGCTGGGGACCTTCGAGCGGGAGCGCGGCCGGATGTTCGGGGTCGCCTACCGGATGCTGGGCTCCGTCCGCGAGGCCGAGGACGTGCTTCAGGACGCCTACCTGCGCTGGCACGGGGTGGACCACGCGCGGGTGGAGAACCCGTCGGCGTACCTCGTCCGGCTGGTCACCCGGCTGTGCATCGACACCCTGCGCGCCGTGCATCACCGCCGCACCGAGTACGTGGGGGTGTGGCTCCCGGAGCCGCTGGTGGCCGAGCCGGACCCCGGTCCCACCGGCGACCCGGCGGGGATGCACGAGCTGGCCGACGAGCTCTCGCTCGCCTTCCTGTTCATGCTGGAGCGGCTGACCCCGGTGGAGCGGGCGGTGTTCCTGCTGCGGGAGTCGTTCGACTTCAGCTACCGGCAGATCGCGGAGATCGTGGGTAAGACGGAGGAGAACTGCCGGCAGATCGAGCGGCGCGCCCGCAAGCGGCTCGCGGAGGGCGGCCGGCCGGTGTCCGCCGACCCGGAGGAGCACGACCGGCTCCTCACCCGCTTCCTCCTGGCGACCCGCGAGGGCGACGTGGAGGGGCTGCTGCACGTGCTGGCAGACGACGTGGTCGCCTACTCGGACGGCGGCGGCAAGGTCCCCTCGGCCCTGCGCCCCGTCACCGGCGCCGACCGGGTGGCGCGCTTCATGGTGGGGCTGGTGAGCAAGGCCACCCGCGCGGACTTCCGCCTGGCGACGATCAACGGGCGCACCGGGGTGGTGAACTACGTGGACGGCCGCCTGCACAGCGTCGCCGCCATCCACGTGGAGGACGGCCGGATCCGCTCGCTCTTCCTCGTCACCAACCCCGACAAGCTGGGCACCGCTGGCCCGGACCATGCAACTTCGCCCGCCGGGAGCCACGCGATGGCGATTCGATCCACTGGCGAGGAGGTGTCGATGATGCAGCTTGCGTTGGATGCGCAGGAGGCATCCGTGCTGGCGGGGGCGCTGCGGTCCTACCTTTCGGACCTGCGGTCGGAGGTGGTGGCGACGGATTCGTTCGACTACCGGGAAGCGTTGAAGCAGCAGGAGTCCACGCTCACCCGGATCATGGAGGACCTGGAGCGCTTCGGGGGAGGGGTGGCGCAGGGCGGGGTGGAGAGCGAAGCACCGCGGTAGCGCGGCGCGTCCGTCCACGGGTGAAAAGGCCTCCGGAGCGCTCCGGGGGCCTTTTCGCACGGATGGCGATCGGCTCGGGCACGGGCGAGAGGAGGAGCGAGACGATGGGAGAGGCGCTGGTGGTGGGAGCGGGCGTGATCGGGCTGTCCACGGCCATCCGGCTGCAGGAGCGCGGCTGGCGGGTGCGCGTCTGGACGGCCGACGACCCGCGGGACACGGTTTCGTGCGTCGCCGCGGCGATCTGGTACCCCTTCCGGGCGTATCCGGCGGAGCGGGTGCTCGCCTGGTCGGCCCGCGCCCACGCGGAGCTGGTGGCGCTGGCCGGCGACCCGGCCGCGGGGATCCGCGTGCTGGAAGGGACCGAGCTGTGGCGGGGGGAGGAGCCGGCCATCTGGCGGCGAGGCGAGCTGGGGGAGGTCCCCCGCGCCCCGGCGGAGGTGGTGCCGGACGGGTACGCGGGGGGGCAGCGGCTCCGCGTTCCCGTGGTGGAGATGCCGGTGTACCTGCGGTACCTGGAGGCGCGCCTCCGGGCCGGGGGCGGGGTGGTGGAGCGGCGCGTCCTTGCCGCCCTGGACGAGGCGACGGGCTTCCCCCTGGTGGTCAACTGCACCGGGCTGGGGGCGCGCGCCCTGCTGGGCGACGAGACGATGTACCCGATCCGCGGCCAGGTCGTCCGGGTGGAGAACCCCGGGCTCGACCGCTTCGCCCTGGACATCGACCCGCCGGAGGGCGCCACCTACGTGGTCCCGCGCTCGGGGGACTGCATCCTGGGCGGGACGGCGGAGCAGGGGAGCTGGGAGCTGCGCCCCGACCCCGAGGTGGCGGCGGGGATCGTGGAGCGGTGCCTCCGCCTGGAGCCGCGGCTCGCCGGGGTGCGCGTGCTGGAGCACCGGGTTGGGCTGCGTCCCGGGCGCCCCGCCGTGCGGCTGGAGGTGGAGACCGGCTCTTCCGGCGGCCGGGTGATCCACAACTACGGGCACGGCGGCGCGGGGGTGACGGTGTCGTGGGGGTGCGCGGACGAGGTGGCGGAGCTGGCGGGAGCGCCGCGGTAGAGCGGATCACGGCGGGGGCTGGAGCTTACGGGCGGCGGCGCCTCACGACATGGGCGCACCCACCTCGTCGGAGGATCCCACCGGGGTCGCTGGGGGGCGGATCTTCCGGGCGACGTGCGCCAGCCGCTGCAACTCTCCGGACGCGCCGAGCGAGGTGAAGATCGCCCGGGCACGATCGAGGTAGTCGATTGCCTCCTCCGTCTGTCCCATGTCGGCGCGCAGGGGGGCGTAGTCGACCAGTGTCTCGCCCTCCAGGAGCGGGAGGTCGGTTTCCCGCGCGATCTCCAGCGCCTTCTCGAAGAAGGTCACCCCTTCCGCCCCCCGCGAATGCGCGATCACGCCCAGTCCCCGGTACATGTGGCCCAGGTAGTAGGGAGACCGGGAGCGAAGCGCGTACTCCTCGGCGATCCGGCCCCACTCCTCGGCCTTCGACACCATGCCGTCCTCCGCGCAGGCCTGGGCGAGGTCGGTGGTGATCAGCGCCGCGAGCGCGGAGGAGATACGGAGCGCAAGGGCCCCTTGCAGGATCGCCCTCGCCTCGTCCCGGCGCCCCTGGTTGAGCCGGAGCGCGCCGAGGTTGTGGTGGCAGACCCCGCAGTCGTTGGGGCTGTCCACCCGCGTCCAGAACTTCATGGCCTGTTCGAGCCACTCCTCCGCCTCCGTGAAGCGTGCCTGACGGGTGAGCACCATTCCCAGGTTGTTCGCCACGTGCCCGCGCTGGAGGATAAGGTCGTCCGGGCTGCTCTGCTCCATCTGGCCCAGGGCCTTCCGCAGGTGGGCCTCGGCTTCCGCCCAGTGCCCCTGGTACATCAGCACCGTCGCCTGTCCGATCGTGGCGACGACCTCTCCCTGCGCGTCCCCCGAGTCCCGTGCGAGATCGCCCGACCGGGTGTACAGGTCGTAGGCCCTGTGGAGCCTCCCCTGGTCGCGTTCCAGCCGGGCGAGCCGGCGCAGCGCGAGGATCTGGGGGGCTTTGTCCACCAGCGGCAGGGCGAGGCGCAGGGCCGTCTCGTAGAAGAGCCGGGCGTCGCGGGCGATCCCGCGGACCTGCGTCTCCTCTCCCAGCAGCAGGATGCTCCGGGCCACGGACGCATCGTCCCCGACCAGATGGGCCTGGAAGATCTCCCGGTACCGGTCGATCATCTCGGTGATCGAAGCACGCGCCACATCCTCGACATCCCGCAGCACGCTCTCCAGCGCGGTCGTGTCGACCACCCGCTTGTCGACCGTAACCATCGATTCGGAACCCGCCCACCGGCGCTCCGGGTCCGGGATGGACACCTCCATCAGCCGGCGGCGGAGTTCATCCCCCAGGTCCGTCGCGGGGAGGAGCTGGGCAAGATCCTCGATCGAAGATACTGCGCGTTTCACGGAGTATTTCTTCTCAGGATCGTTCAGCCCCCGGATACCGCGACACCGGTCGTGCGCTGTGCGTCCGTGGTCCCGTAGGTCGAGAAGTGGGGGACGTCCACCTGCAGGCGCGCGCCATCGGTGGTGATCACGCCTCCCATGTCGACCCAGGTCCCCTCGGGGCTCCACCACACGATCGCGGGGTTGGCCGCGCCCTCGATGGAGGTCCCGCCGTACGGAAGTTCAATGCGGACGGGCTTGAGGAAGGTGACGTTGTGCGGTCCGAACTCGGCCATCACGTGCTCGGACGACTTGGGGTCCACGGGGAGCCTGATGGTGAACATCGTCTGCTTGTCCACCGCCCCGGCGGGAACCTCGATCGCGAAACCGTGGAAGTCGAGCCGGCCTCCCTCGGGACCGATCCACCCCTTCGCCCAGCCGATGGTGATGTTCGGGGCCTTCCGGAACACCGCGACTCGAGTGAGGTCCGGCTGGCCTCCCGTGCTGCTGTTTCGCGCCGCGGTCGGG
>JAFAYN010000353.1 GCA_019240375.1 Gemmatimonadota bacterium | reverse complement strand
GAAACGATGATCCCCTTCGACCAGTACATCCCCAACGACGTGGCGCTGGACGAGGAGTCGCGGACCATGATCCTCACCGGTCCCAACATGGCCGGCAAGTCCACGCTGCTGCGCATGGTGGGGCTGATCCAGCTCCTGGCGCAGGTGGGGGCCTTCGTCCCCGCCGACGCGGCGTCGCTGGGGGTGTCGGACCGGATCTTCACCCGCGTGGGCGCCTCCGACAACCTGGTGCGCGGGCAGAGCACCTTCATGGTGGAGGCCAGCGAGTGCGCCACCATCCTGAACGGGGGCACCCGGCGCTCGCTGGTGCTGATGGACGAGGTGGGGCGCGGCACCGCGACCTGGGACGGCGTGAGCCTGGCCTGGGCCATCACCGAGCACCTGCACGGGGAGATGGAGGCGAAGACCATCTTCGCCACCCACTACCACGAGCTGACGCAGCTCGCCGAGCTGCTCCCGGGGGTGGTCAACTTCAACGTCGCCGCGCGCGAGGAGGGGGACCGGATCGTCTTCCTGCACCGGCTGGTCCCCGGGGGCGCGGACCGCTCCTACGGAATCGAGGTGGCGCGGATGGCTGGGATCCCCGCGCCGGTGATCTCGCGCGCCCGCGACATCCTGCAGACGCTGGAAGGCTCCCGCTCGGTGGAGAGCCGCGCCATCGAGCACCTCCCGGTGGCGGAAGCCGCGACCGCGGCCGCCGCGGCGAGGGCGGTGGCCCCGGTGCAGCCCGCGTCGGTGGACGGGCCGGCGAGCCGGGTGGCGGAGCGGATCCGCGCGACCGACCCGAACCGGCTCACCCCGATGGACGCGCTGACGCTGCTGGCGGAGCTTCGAACGGAGTTGGGGTGAACCCCTCTCCCCGGCGCTTCGCGCCACCCCTCTCCCACAAGGGGCGAGGGGTTGAAGACACACGAATGTCGTCGTGCTCCCCTCCCCACTCGTGGGGGATCGAGTGGGCAAGCTGTGGGGGAGGGGGGGCCCGCCAACGACACGAGAAAGGCCGGGATCTCGGAGGAGGTCCCGGCCTTCGTGCATCCTGGCTCGTCGCCGTACGCGGCTACTTCCGCTCCGGCGCGGAGGAGGCCGCCTGCTTCGGCCGGCCCGCGGTGCCCAGCGCCGCCTCGATCCGGGCGAGGCGGGCCTCCAGCTCCTCGATCCTCGCGGACTGGGCGGTCTGCTCCCGGCGGAGCGCCTGGTTCCCCCTGCGGAGATCGGCGTTTTCCTGCTCCAGCGTGGCGATCCGCGCCTGTTCCGTGGTGGTGCGCTTTTCCAGCGCCTGGATGGCGGCCAGGTTCACCCCGTCGAAGTCGCCCGAGTTGATGGTGAGCGAGTCGCCGTTGAAGCCGAACGCGCGGTACCAGTCCTGCGCCATCGGGCCGACGTGGCGGGTCGAGCGCCCCTGGGCGATGTAGTTCCAGCTCGTGACGGGGAGGCCGCTCAACCGCCGCAGCAGGTCCTCGCCGTCCAGCACCAGGAAGTTCTCCTTGCGCCTCCGGTCCGAGACCACGTCCCAGCTGCTCCCGTTGGCCGCGATCGTCACCCCCGACAGGAGGTTGGCGTTGGTGTAGATCCGGAACCCGCCCGCAACCCGGAAGGTGGCCTGGTTGTTGGCGGCGGAGCGGATGGAGTCCGGAGTAGAGAAGTCGCCGAAGACGAAGCTCCCCGGCTTCGCGTTGCTGTGCGCGTGGTAGCCGAGCGTGACCGACGCGTACGAGTTGGAGGTGTTGTTCTCCCCGATGGCGACCGCCGAGCCCTGGGACGCCGTGCTCCCGGGACCGGCCGCGAAGGTGTTGTCGCCGTTCGCCCGGGTATTGAAGCCCAGGGCGACGGAGTACATGCCGACGTTGGGATCGTTCCACTGCGTCCCGTTCACCCGGCCGGCGCGGAAGGCCCCCTTCCCCGGGTACCACATCAGCCGGGTCCCCGTCCCCTCCATCGGGATCGGGCCCACGAAGTCGTCGCCGCGCGAGGCGAGCCCCCCGTCCTTGCGGACGAAGAAGACCAGGCCGTTCTCGTTGTTGCGCAGCACCAGCATCGAGTCGGGGACCTGGGCGTGCAGGGTGGACGCGCCAGCGAGCAGCAGCGCTCCGATCGCGAGCGCGATCCGGTGTGTGAAGGGCATCTCGGACCTGGAGGTGTTCGGGTCGGTCTCCCGCGCCACTCGCGGAGCGCGGCGGGCGGAGGAAAGGGTTCGTGGAAGCCGGGAACGCGGATTCGCTGGGAGAGCGGGAAAAATGTGGTGGAAGGGCCACGACTGCAAGCGGCGGCGGCAGCGGTTGGCGGGCCAGCTCATCCAGCCCCACGCGGGCCCCTACCAACCGGTTACGGCCATTCGCTCGTATTCCCCTGGAGCACATCGGCTTTCCGAACCGGCTCACCACCCGGCGACGGGATCGTTACCCCACGGTGACGGCACCCTTCTCGCGTCTCCAAAAGCGGGCGCATAGTTTCCGCCTGTCCTGCAGCAAAATCCATTTCCCGGTTCCAGGAGTCGAGCATGCACTCGTCCCCCCGTGTAGCGTCGTCCCGGAAGTACGGCAGGATCGCAGCAGCCATCGCGCTGGCCCTCCTGGCCGCCTGCTCGCAGGACCAGGCCCCCCCCACCGCCACCGCCCCGCAGTCGCCCGCCTCGAACACCACCTACCCCTCGGCCATCTACCACAGCCACGTGGAGTTCGGCACCCCGGCCGACGGGAACGCATCCGACGACTACATCCTGTCGAAGCGGACCTACACGGTGTCGTACAACTGCGCCAAGGGCGGGCCGAACTGGGTTTCCTGGAACCTGAACAAGACGCACTACGGGGACGCCGCCCGCTCCACCACCTTCACCTCCGACGCCAGCCTTCCCAGCACCTGCTACCACGTGGTCACCTCCGACTACACCAACTCCGGGTACAGCCGGGGCCACATGGTGCGGAGCGAGGAGCGCACCTGGTCGGCCAGCGACAACCAGACAACCTTCCTGATGACCAACATCCTCCCGCAGTACCAGGACCTCAACGGCGGCCCCTGGTACAAGCTGGAGCAGTACCTCCAGGACCAGGCGCAGGTGCAGAACAAGGAGATGTACGTGATCTCGGGCGGGATCGGGAACCGCGGCACGCTGAGCGCCCTCGGCAAGGTGGTGATCCCGACCTACACCTGGAAGATCGTGGTGATCATGCCGTACGGGCAGGGGCTGGCCCAGGCGACCTCCACCAGCAGCATCCAGGTGATCGCGGTCAAGATGCCCAACGTCACCGGGATCTCGACGCAGCCGTGGACGGCGTACAAGACCACCGTGGACGACATCGAGGCGTCGACCGGGTACAACTTCCTGGACAAGCTCCCCGACAGCGTGGAAACGTACTGGGAGAGCCACGTTTATCCGTGATTCTGGTGGGTTTGGCGGGCCGCTCCAGAGCCCGCAAACCGCGCGGTCTCTTCCGCGGGGCCGGTGAGCCTGCCGATACAACCGGCAGTCTCCCCAGCCCGGAGTGAGCCCCGGAATACGACTCCGGGTCTCCCTCCACAACATCATCTGGGAACGGCAGGGAACTGCGGTTCGCGGTTGCAGTTGGGGAGGCCGCCGCGCAGGGGGTGGGTGCTCGTAGGAAAGAGTTGCGGGTGGCGGTGGTGGTGGAAGGGGATGAACTCTTTCCGGAGAGCATCCCCGCCCCCGGAGCCCCGCGCACCGAAGCCCCGGACGCAGAACCGCCCCGGACCTCGACAGGTCCGGGGCGGTTCGCTTTGTCGCAAGCCGTTCTCTACAGCACCGTCTTCGCCCAGTCCAGCCAGGCGCGCTGGTGCTCGGGGGTGACGCCCCAGCGGGTCCCGTCGCTCCAGAACCAGTACTCGCGGATCTCCTCCGGCGCGCCGGAGCGACGCATGATCTCGTCCGGCTCCTGGCGGAACAGCTCGGTGATCCCGCGGATCAGCACCAGGTCGCTCTCGGAGTAGTGGGGCTTCTGGCCGGCGGCGGGCTTGCGGGCGCGGGCCACCACCGCCCGGCGCGGGATGTAGACGAAGGCGTCGGTGAAGATCGGGGTCTCCCCCACCTCGGGATAGGTGAGCACGGTCTTCACGATCTGCTCGAACTCGTCCATCCGCCCCGCGAAGCTCACCCCCATCCCGTACATCCCCAGGAGGTAGTTGAGCGCCAGGTCCTTTGCCTTCACAGTCTCGCCGTCGCAGGCGAACAGGAAGGGGTCCTGCGTCTCGTGCAGCTCCACGTCCTGGAAGCCGCCCGCGAACAGGACGGTCGCCATCTGCACCGGGCCGATGTGCGGGATGTCGTGCCCCGTCTTGCTGTGCTTGTCCACCACGTGGTGGAACCACTGCCCCGCCGGCCCCTCGTCGAAGAAGTCGTGCACCACCACCACCCCCTCGGGCCGCAGGACCTCGCACGCCTCGCTCACCGCCGCGAACATGTCGGGGACGTGGTGGGTGCCGTACGAGAACATCACCCCGTCCAGCGATCCGGGGATGAACGTGCGGGAAAGCCGCGTCGCGTCCTCGCGCGAGGGGAGCCCCCACACCCCGGCCCGGTAGAACATGTGCGGGGAGATGTCGTTGGTCACGATCAGCGCGCCGCCATCCGTCTCCGCCCCGGCGGCCACCGCCTCCACCGCCCGGTCCGCGGCCCCCGTCCCGAACAGCCACACCGCCTCGCCGGCGTGCACCAGGTGCAGCAGCTCCTCCGCGGCCAGCGACACGCTCTCCGAGACCACCAGCTCCCCGTCCGGACGGGTCAGGAGGCGGGCGCCGAGGCGGCGCTCGCCCTGCAGCTCCTTGGCCTCCGAGTCGCCCTCCTCGGGGTGGACCAGGAGCACCACGGCGCGCGGCTCCACCGCGGCCACACCGTCCATCAGCGCGTGGACCGCCGCCGGGACCTCCGCCCCCTCGAAGAAGAGCCCCTCCTCCTCCACGATCACCATGCGAGCCGCGGCCACCCCCTTTTCCGCTTCCAGGAGGCGCCACACGTAGCCGTCGCCGCCCAGCGCGTCCAGGTACAGCCCGGGGCGGCCGTCGCGGGCGCCCAGCAGGTCGAGCAGGGTGCGGGCGCCCAGCCAGCGGCTCGCCTGGAAGGACTCCATCCCCTTCGTGTACTCCGCGCCGCGGCCGCGCAGGTCGAAGTCGCCGCCCAGGATGTCGCGCCAGATCCCCGCGTAGTCCACCTCCTCGCGGATCGAGCGGGTGGCGCCCGACCAGCGCGGGTGCGCCTTCATCCGTGACAGCCACTCCTCCTGCAGCCCGCGCAGGTCCTTTTCCTCCAGCATCGCCAGGTCGTCACGCCCCCAGAGCGGCGAAAAAGCGACGCGGGCGCGGGAGCGCAGCCCCTCGAAGGTCGCGGCGGGGAGGTAGGCCCGCAGGAACGACCAGATCCCCGTGTCCACCCCGTCCGCCACGATCACGCGGTTCAGCGCCAGCGAGTGATCGTGCAGGTAGGCGCGCTCCTCGCGCTCCACTCCGGCGACCGCGGTGATCGGGATCCCCAGCCCGTCCCGGATCCGCTTCGCCTCGCGCGAGAGGGGGAGCGGCCCCCCGTCCGCCGCGCGGTTCCCCGGGCGCGACGCCGGTGCGGCTCCGCGGGACTCGGGGGCGGGGGTGCCGCCGGGAGTGGCGCGGGAGTCCACGACCCCGCTCACGCTGTGTTCGATCGCCATAAGGTGGTTCCTCCATGCAGGGGTGCGGCGCGCCGCTCGACGGCCGCGGCGGGAGCGAACGGAAGAGACGAGGGGGAGCGGCGGCGCCGCCACCGGTCCCCCGGAAATGATAAGGAGCCGCTCTACGCTTCCGGAGCCGAGGCGAGCCTCGCCTCCACCGGGCGATACTGGAAGCCGTCCGGGCTCCCGTCGTACTCCACCCGGCCGTAGTCCAGCTTGATGATGCGGTCCGCCATGCTGTAGTAGTGGTCGTCGTGGCTGATGACGATCACCGTCTTCCCGCGGGCCTTGAGCTCGGGGAGAAGCTGGAGGTAGAAGACCTCCTTGAAGATCGGGTCCTGGTCCGCCGCCCACTCGTCGAACAGGTAGATGGCGCGGTCTTCCAGGTAGGCCGTGAGCAGGGCCAGGCGCTTGCGCTGCCCCTGCGACAGCTCGGTGGTGGAAAGCTGTCCCTTCTCCACCCGCACCTTGTGGTCGAGGTGGAGCTGCCGGAGGTAGCGCGCCGCCTGGTCGTCGGTGTCGGGCGACTCCATCCCCAGCAGGCTGTCGAACAGGTAGAAGTCGGAAAAGACCACCGAGAAGCGCTGCATGTACTCCACGCGGTTCTCGTCCGTCACCGGGCGCTCGTCGAAGCGCACCTCGCCGCTCTCCGGCGCGTACAGCCCCAGGATGAGCTTGGCGAGCGTGGTCTTCCCGCTCCCGTTCCCGCCGACCAGGAACACGATCTCCCCGGGCCAGAGGGTGAAGTCGATCGGACCCAGGGTGAAGCTGCTCTCCTCGCGCTCGCGGTGGTACGCGTGGGTCACCCCCGCCAGCTCCAGGCTGCTCCACCCGCCCCGCTGCGGCGGCACGGCCGGGATCACGCGCGCCGCCGGCGGGAGGTCGCGCTCCAGCGAGATCCCCAGCTCCTCCACCTTCTGGAAGGAGACCTTGGCGCGGGCGATGTTGGGGATGATGTCCAGGATGGTCTCCATCGGAGCCATCATGTACAGGAGGATCAGCGCGTAGCCGGTCATCGTCTTCATCGGCACCTGCGCGTACGCCGGGACGATGAAGATCACCCCGCCGATCATGCAGAAGACCAGCAGCTGCCCCCACCCGGAGGCCAGGCTGAAGATCGTGGACGAGATCACCGTGAAGCGCTTGAGCACCCCCCCGGTGGCGTCCAGGTCGCGGATCAGCGCGTTCTGGCGCGGGCTGTGGAGCTTCAGCTCCTTGACCCCGCCGGTGATCGCGCGGAAGTGGGCGTACAGCGTGTCGGCCTGCTCGCGCGCGCGCCGCTGGTACGCGGTGGCGCGGAGCATCGGGACCTGGTAGGTCACCACCCCGATGGTCAGGAAGACCAGGAGCGCCACCAGGACCTTCCCCGAGAGCCACCCCAGGTAGATCAGCGACCCCGTCACGATCGCGCCCTGCACGAACAGGAGCGGGAGGGCGGAGAGCGCCATGACGATGGTGGTCACGTCCTGCGTCAGCGCCACCAGCAGCCGGTGCGACCCGATCTCCTCCAGCTTGCGGAGCGGCGCCAGGAGGATCTTGCGGCAGAGCTGCGTGCGCAGCTCGAGCACCGCGTTCTGCCCCAGCACCGAGAGCACGTACGCCGAAAAGGCGCGCGCCGTGGGGAGGAGGAGGCACAGCCCGACGAAGCTCCACACCAGCCGGGAGTCGCGCCAGGGCTGGTGGGTGTAGATGGCGGTGTTGATCAGCGCCAGGAGGCCCGCGTTGCTCGCCCCGCTGACGACGCCGGCCAGGATGGCCAGAACCACCAGCCCGGGTGACTTGCGGAGGAGCACGAGAAGAAGCTTCATTGCGATTCGATCGTCAGGGTGGCACGGGCGCCCGGCCGGCGACGGAGCCGGCCGGGCACCCCGGTGCTCAGTGGATCACGCGCGAATCCGGCGTGAGGCGCACGTCCCGCGACTTGCGCAGGTCGCGGCTGATGTTGACGCGCTTCAGCCAGCGGTCGGTCCCGTCGTAGCGGGCCCGGAACGGCTTGCGGCCGTGCACCGCCTTGTAGTTGTCCACGAAGATGAAGTCGCCGGGCCCGAGGACCTGGTCCTCGATCACCGAGTCGACCTGCCGGATCAGCGCGTCCAGCGCCCCCTGCGCCTCCTCGCTGTCGCGGACCGGGTCCATGAAGTAGGGGTCCAGCCGCAGGTACGGCGAGTCCATCCCGCCCGAGAACACCGCGATCTTCTCCGGCGAGTTCCACATCTGCTCGATCTTGGCGTAGGCGCGCTGCAGCAGCGCCTCCTCCTCCGGCGAGCGGCCGTTCTTCTGCCCCCGGTTCTTCGCCAGGTGCGACTCGTCGGGGCGGATGGTGAAGTGCGGCTCGGACAGGATGCGGATCTGCTCCTCGGTGAGCTGCACGCGCTCCAGCGAGGCGAAGGTGGTGGGGACGTTGTCCGGGTTGCGCAGGCACATCAGCCCCAGGTAGTCGCCGCGGTACGGGTGGAAGGCGTCCTCGGTGTGCCAGGTGAGCAGCTCCTCGCTCCCGCTCCCGAGCTGCTCCTTCTCGTGCCCCTGGATCGGGAAGATGTCGTGCACCACCCGCCCGTCCTGCTGCGTGGACCAGGCGATCGGGTCGCCGAGCAGCGACCCCAGCAGGACCAGGAGCATCTCCTCCTCCGTGGTCTGGTTGGCGGGCTCCTTGATCCGCCAGTGCTTGGGCGTCGGCCCGATCTT
>JAFAYN010000278.1 GCA_019240375.1 Gemmatimonadota bacterium | reverse complement strand
CATCGTCGGCTACACCGAGCTGCTCGACCTGGAGCTGCAGGGGCCGCTGAGCGAGGGGCAGCGGACCTACGTGTCCAAGGTCCGCTCCAGCAGCCAGCACCTGCTGGGGCTGGTCAACGACGTGCTCGACCTGTCCAAGGTGGAGGCGGGGGAGATGACGGTGCTGCGCGAGCGGGTGCCGCTGCGCGGGACCGCCACCAACGCCCTGGCCATGATCGTCCCGCAGGCCGAGGTCAAGGGGGTGGACGCGGAAGAGGCGAGCGCCTGCCCGCCCGCCGCCGCCTACTACGGCGACGAGGACCGGGTGCGGCAGATCCTGGTCAACCTCCTGTCCAACGCCGTCAAGTTCACCGAGCCCGGCGGCCGGGTCTCCATCCGCTGCGAGGTCTCGCCGCGCCCCGCGTCCGACGCCCGGCTGGAGGGGTCCGGGCCCTGGGTGTGCGTGGAGGTGGAGGACACCGGGATCGGGATCGCGCCGGAGCAGGTGAGCCGCGTCTTCCAGCCCTTCGTGCAGGTGGACGACGCGCACACCCGCCGCGAGGGGGGGACGGGGCTGGGGCTGACCATCAGCCGGCGGTTCGCGCGCCTGATGGGGGGCGACCTCACGGTGCGCAGCCGCCTGGGAGAGGGATCCGTCTTCACCCTGTGGCTCCCCGCGGCCGCCGCCACCCCCGCCGAGGAACCGGCCGAGCCGCGGGACGCCTGGCCCTCGCAGCCGGGGGAGGTCCCGGGGCTCGCCGGGGTGGGGCACCTGCTGGCCCGCCGCGCCGACGAGGTGGTGCGCGGGTGGGGCGAGGTGCTGTGCACCGACCCGCGGGTCCCCACCGCGCACGGGATGAACCGGGCGCAGCTCGAAAACCACGTGGTCACCTTCCTGGTGGAGATCGGCAAGGCGCTGATCACCCTGGACGAGGGGGGCGGCGAGCCCGCGCTGATGCAGGACGGGGAGAGCATCCAGCGCACCATCGCCCGCCTGCACGGCGACCAGCGGGCGCGCCTGGGCTTCGCCGCCGACGAGGTGTCGCGCGAGTTCCACCTCCTGCGCGAGGCGGTGGAGGACCGGGTGCGGCGCGAGGTCCCCGGGCCGACCGACGCCGATCCCGGGACGGCGCTGGGGATCGTCCGGCGGCTCCTGGAGCGCGCCGAGCGCATCACCCTGGAAAGCCACGCCCGCAGCCTGCAGGAAAGCGCCACCTGAGCCGTTCAGCCCGTCCGTCCGTGTCCCGAGAACCCGGAGGTATCCCCATGCGCCGTCGCATCGCTTCCCTGCTCCTCGCCGCCCTCCCGCTCGCCGGGTGTGGCGCCGGCCAGCGCTCCGCCTCCGCGGCGGACACCGCGCACGTGGACGCCATGGCGCGCGAGCACGCCGGGCACACCCCGGCCGCCAACGCCTCCGCCATGGAGCCGCGCCAGCCCGTCACCGCCCGAGAGGTGGTGTACGGGACGGTGGACGGGAAGGATCTGCGTGGCTACCTGGCCCGTCCCACCGCCGCCCGCGGGAACCTCCCGGCGGTGGTGGTGATTCACGAATGGTGGGGGCTCAACGACAACGTCCGCATGATGGCCCGCCGCCTGGCCGGCGAGGGGTACAGTGCGCTGGCGGTGGACCTGTACGGCGGCCAGGTGGGGACCACCCCGCAGCAGGCGCAGGCGCTGATGATGGGGGTGATGCGCGACCGCCCCGCCGGGATCCGCAACCTCCAGGCAGCCACGGCGTACCTGGCCGGGCACGGCGCCACCCGGATCGGTACGCTGGGGTGGTGCTTCGGCGGGGGGTGGAGCCTGCAGACGGCGCTCAACGTCCCCGAGCGGGTGGACGCGGCGGTGGTGTACTACGGGCAGCCGGTGACCGACCGGGCGCAGCTCGCCCGGCTGGACGCGCCGCTGCTCGGCTTCTTCGGCGGGGCCGACCAGGGGATCCCGGTCGACACGGCGCGGGTGATGGAGAGCCGCCTCAGGGAGCTGGGGAAGGACGTGGAGATCCACGTGTACCCCGGCGCGAAGCACGCCTTCGCCAACCCGTCGGGCGAGGCGTACGACGCGCAGGCCGCGGGCGACGCCTGGCAGCGCACCGTCGCCTTCTTCGCCCGGCACCTGCGCGGCGGGTGAGGCTCCCCCCGCGTCCGCTGGCGCTCGGCGCCCTCCTGCTGGGGTGCGGGGGCGCCGCGGGCGCGCAGGAGCACGCCATGCACGGGCACCCCGCCGGCACGGGCGGGGTGGCCTGGAGCGTGGGCGCGCAGGCGATCCCGCTGGTCACCCGCGCCGACCCGGCCTTCCTGGGCCAGGCGAAGACGGAGGCGTACCTGACCCAGCCCGCGGTGATGGCGCACCTGTCCGCGTGGGGCGGCCGGGCGACGCTGCAGGGGACGCTGAACCTGGAGGGCGCCACCCTCCGCCGCGGCGAGCTGAACGCGGGGATCTGGGGCGAGGGGTACGTGGACCGCCGCCACCCGCACACCTACCTGCACGAGCTGGTGGCGGGGGTGTCACCGCTCGGCTCGGCGGAGTCGCGCGCGGAACTGTCGCTGGTGGCGGGAAAGGGGTTCGCGCCCTTCGGGACCGACGACCCGATGGTGCGTCCCCTGGTCAAGTACCCCCTCAACCACCACCTGTCGCAGGTGCTGGAGCGGGTGGTGGCGATCGTGGCGGCGCGCGGCGGTCCCCTGACGCTGGAAGCCGCGCTCTTCAACGGGGACGAGCCGGAAAGTCCCACCGACCTCCCCAATTGGGAGCGCTTCGGCGACTCGCACGCCTTCCGCGCGACGCTGGCGCCGCTCGCCGGGGCCGAAGCTTCCGCCAGCTTCGCGGCGGTGCGCTCGCCGGAGCAGGCGGGCGGCGGCGGGGCCGACCAGCACAAGTGGAACGCGGCGCTGCGCTGGGAGCGGGGCGACGGCGCCGGGCGGCGCACGTACGCGCTGGCCGAGTGGGCGCGGACCGACGACCGGGTGCGGGGGCACACCACCTTCCGCTACCCGTCGCTGCTGGGCGAGGCGGCGCTGCGGCGGCGCGGCGTGGAGGCGGCGCTGCGCTGGGAGCGCACCGTCCGCCCCGAGGAGGAGCGCCTGCTCGACCCGTTCCGTGCCCCGCGCCCGCACACCGACCTGAGCATCCTGGGGCGGACCCGCTGGACGGTGCTCACCGCCGGCCTCAGCGCGCAGGCGCGTCCCTTCGCCGCCCTGGGGGTGCGCCCCTTCGTGGAGGTGGCCCGACTGCACGCCGCCACGGTGGAGCGCACCGCCGCCTTCGACCCGGAGGGGTTCTACGGGTCGGACCGGATGTGGAGCCTTTCCGCGGGCGCCCGGGTAGAAGCGGGCACCCTCCATGCACGCATGGGGCGCTACGGGGCCGCGGCGGGCGGACACGCCCGGCACGCGCACTGACCCGTTCTCCCGCAGGCGGCCACCCTCACCCGCGTGAGCGCATGAACCGCAAGCCGACCACACCCTTCGCCGCCCTCCTCCTGGCCCTGGCCGTGTCCACGGTCGCGTGCAGCGGCGACCCCGCCGGGAGCGGCGGCGGCACCGACGAGGAAACGCCGGTCGGGATCTCGCCGCCCTGCCTGATCGGCCCCTCGCAGGTGGCGGGGAGCGGAAACCTCCCCGTGCTGGGGATCGGGTGCGTGGCGGAGCGCTACACCTCGGAGCTGTGGGTGCAGGGGAAGTGGGCGTACACCGGCGGGTGGTCGCGGCGCGGCGGGATCGCCGGCAACGTCCTCAAGGTGTGGAGTGTGTCCGGGAACTCGCCACTCCTGGTGGATTCGGTGGTGATCGCCGACGCCACCACGCTGGGCGACGTGCAGGCCTCGGACGACGGCAAGCTGCTGGTGGTCGCCACCGAGCCCCGGCCGACCGGCTCCATCGTGGTGTACGACCTGGCCGACCCCGCCCACCCGCGGCAGCTTTCCCGCTACACCACCCCCAACACCGCCAACGGGGTGCACACGGCGCAGCTGTCGCGCGTGAACGGGAAGCTGTACGGCTTCCTGTCCATCGATCCCGCCGGGTCGTCCCCCGCCCGCCTGGTGATCGTGGACCTGTCGGACCCGGCCGCCCCGCGCGAGGTGTGGACGCAGGTGATGGGGCGCCCGTACGTACACGACGTGTTCGTCCGCGACGGGCTCCTGTTCACCGCCGTGTGGAACGACGGGACGATCGTCTGGGACATCGGCGGCGGCGGGCGCGGCGGCTCCCCGCAGAACCCGGTGCAGATGGTCCAGTTCCAGACGCAGGGCGGCCAGGTGCACAACCTGTGGTGGTACCAGGACGCGGCCACAGGGTCGAAGCGCTACCTGTTCGTGGGGGAGGAGGGCCCCGGCTCCATTGGGACCAGCTCCGAGGGTGACATCCACGTGGTGGACCTGGGGAACCTGACCGCCCCGAAAGAGGTGGCCTTCTTCCACGTCCCCAACGCGGGGACGCACAACTTCTCGGTGGACGAGCAGAGCGGGGTGCTGTACGCCGCCTACTACAACGCCGGGGTGCGCGCCATCGACGTCCGCGGCGACCTGGGCACCTGCGGGCTGGCGCAGAAGGAGGGGGACCGCTGCAACCTGTCCGGGCGCGAGCTGGGGCGGGCGCTGGCCGGCGGGGTCCCGCAGCCGTACGTGTGGGGGGTGCACTTCACCGGCGGAAAGCTGTACGCCTCGGACATGGTCAACGGGCTCTGGAAGCTCGACGTATCCTCGCTGAAGAGATAGGAGACGGGTTGGCGGATTCTGATTCTACACGGACGGATGGGCCGGCCATCCGCTGCCGGGCGCTGCACAAGCGCTTCGGCGACACGGTGGCGGTGAGGGCGCTGGACCTGGAGGTGCGGCGCGGCGAGTGCTTCGGGCTGCTGGGGCCCAACGGGGCGGGGAAGACCACCACCATCGAGATCCTGGAAGGGCTCCAGGAGGCGGACGGCGGGGAGGTGGAGGTGCTGGGGTTGACCTGGCGCCGCGACGGCGACCGGCTCCGGGCGCGCCTCGGCGTGCAGCTCCAGGAGACCGAGCTGGCCGACCGGCTCACGGTGGAGGAGACGCTGCGCCTCTTCCGCTCCTTCTACCCGCGCGGGCGCACCGTCGAGTCGCTGATCGACGTGGTGCAGCTCGAGGAGAAGCGCGACACCCACGTGCGCGACCTGTCCGGCGGGCAGCGGCAGCGGCTGAGCGTGGCGTGCGCCCTGGCCGGCGACCCGGACATCCTCTTCCTGGACGAGCCCACCACCGGGCTCGACCCGCAGTCGCGCCGGCAGCTGTGGGACGTGGTGGAGGAGTTCAAGGCGGCGGGCGGGACGGTGCTCCTCACCACGCACTTCATGGACGAGGCGGAAAAGCTCTCCGACCGCATCGCCATCCTGGACCACGGGGAGATCCTGGTGCAGGGGACGCCGCTGGAGCTGATCCGCTCGCTGGGCGGGGAGCACGTGATCGAGTTCGCCAGCAACATCGAGTTTCCGGATGACGTCCTGCACGCGCTCCCGGCCGTCACCGAGGTGCGGACGCGGGGGGAGAGCCGGCTCCTCACCACCGGCGAGCCGCACCGGGTGATCCCGCCGCTGCTGGAGTTGATCGAGCGGGGCGGTGGGGCACTCACCGCGCTCAACACCCACCACGCCACGCTGGACGACGTGTTCCTGGCCCGGACGGGGAGGGCGCTGCGCGACGAGTGAGCGACGGTCAGGTTTAGGCGTGGGGATGCTGCTCGTGCCCGTGGGCGACTTCCTCGATCAGCGCTGCTTCCCCGCACGCTATCCTCAAGAGCCTTGTGTGAATCCACGCCGTGTGGACGTGCCGCTGAAGTAGGCTTCAACGACCGAGATCGAGTACTCTGAACTCTGTTCTCACTATAATCCCCAAGGAGTTACGGAACTCGGCGGAGCGGATAGCTGTTCGCTCTGGGGTTTCCTAGTTTGAATGACGATAGCGCTACACTTGGCAGTGGAGCCGAACCGGGGGTCGCAGCGGCCTTAAGATTACCGTCTTGGAGTATATTAGGTATGATTAGGCAGGCTGCACATGGTCTATTGTACAGTTGGCTTATACCAAATCCGCATAATTCGGGTGTAGGGGAGGCGGGGAAGGCTCGCCTGGACGTACGAACATGCTGCGCACGGACGCACGGATTCCCAGAGAGCTGCCCGCCTGGCCCTCGCGGAGCTCTGATTCACCCGGATTTGGTATTAGCGGGTATTTGCGAAAAGTACAAGCATTACCTAACATTTTCGCGATAGTTTCCCGCTAACGCATCCCAGAGGCTAATGAGGACATCTCGGTGGCTTGCATATGGGTCGGCGTTCTTCGCTCTAGTGGCTGGTCTAGTTGCGGCGGCACAGAATGTAAACGACAAGACGGACCCACCCTGGTTTCGAGAATTCATCCTAAAGTATCAGCCCTCTCTACCACTAGTTGCCTTCGGCCTTGCCTTCATCGTATTTCTAGCACAACTTGGTCAAGGCATCTGGGGACCACCTCGCTACCGCAAAGCTACAGTCCAACAGGTTGTCGATGGTCTTGTCTCAACACTTCCTGGCAAAGCGAAACACAATCGAATCACGTTGTTTCGGCGAGTGAAAGGGTGGCGAGCTTTACTGTATGGTCTGTGGCGACTTTCCCCCCGTCCATGGCACCCTGCCAAACGAGACAAGCTTAAAGCTCTCTGGCGCATAGAATGGTGGGCGGACTATCTCTTCCCTTACATCCGCTCTTCGGAAGGACGAAACCCGCGTTGCGTTTCGGTGTTCCAAGTGGGGGAACTAGCTAAAGATTGCGAGGGGATGGCGGGACGGGCATGGGAAGATGGGTTCTTCGCGCGAGGGGAACTGCCAAGAATGAGGGATACCCACCGTACACTAATGGGAACCCTGACTGTGGAGGAGATTCGAGGGAGGGCTCCTCAAGATCGGTTGCGGGTATACGTCGAGGAGACCCGAATCCGTGACACAAACCAACTCCGCGCCTTCCAGACCTTCGCTCGCCATTTTATGGGACAGACGATAAGCACGGGTGGGCCCCGACCGTGGGGAGTGATGCTGCTTGACTCGGATGAGGATTCCGCCCCGTTCGATACGGAGGACGAAACTGGTGGCACGTTTGGTGAGGTCTTTCGGACTCACGGAGCAACGCTCGGCTACATCCTGCGCTGAGGTTCTATGCCGAAGACGATAGCGTACACGGATTATCGTGCGGACGAGATGACGTCCCGGACCGAGCCGATTCTGGAGCCGAGGTCTGGGCGGACCGCAGGGTTTGCTGGACTAGCCGAATACAATGTACCCCGTGCTCTCCTGCTCACGACCACCCTTGAAGGAGGGTTGGTGATCGAGTTGGAGTATCCCGAACATGAGAAATCGGAGCATCGGGACTACGCGTTGCCTAAAACTGGTGCGTCCTTACGTCTGGGCCGGTACAGCCGCCGGGTTCAGGAAATTTATGTGCGCGATATGCGCAACTTCCTCCTCGCACGACAGGGTGGGCTTGATCTTGAAGAAGTAGAGAGAATAGCAGAGGGCTACCCTACGCGACTCGCCAAGATCCTGACTCGTAGTGCGGCACTGATCAGTGAAATTCTTCAACGGATGCCTGAGGAGACAAAGGCGCTTCTTCTCGGCAGCACGACAGACTAGTACGTTACGTAAGTAGGTGATTGACTGCTTACATAAGGTGGATAATCAAGGCGTTCAATGATTGAACGTCTTGATTTGTTTCCTAACTCCCCTCCTACTCCGCACTCCCTCCGACGCAGAGAGTCCGACATGGAGCAACCCCGAGGATGGATACCGCCAGGCACGGAGGTACGGCTTCCGGACGACCCAAACCGCACCGGGGTTGTATTGGAGGTCGGCAACGCCTATGCCGTGCAGATTGGGGAACAGACCCGCCAGTATGAAGTCGACGCGCTGCACCGGGCTAACCCCGGAAAGGTAGACCCCGACACCTTCAACGCTACCGCTCACTACTTTCCGGAGGAGCCCCCACCCTCGCCGAGGTGGAGCCGGGACTAATCAATTCCTCACTTGGGAGGTTGTATGGAGTGGGAGTATTCGGTTGTTGCTGAAGAAGGGAACGTGACTAACGGTGAAATCATGGACGGGTTGAACCGTGCTGGGGTTCACGGCTGGGAGCTTGTCGCTGTGGTGTACCACCGGGAGCAGAACAAGGTGTGGCACTACCTCAAGCGCCCGAAGGAGCAGAAAGGGGAACCACGGAAGATCTCGCGCATTCCCACCCGCAGTTACCTGACCTGAAAAGGAGCTAAGGGGGAGAGCCGTGATTGGCCCTCCCCCTTCCTCTTCTCGCCTGCTGCACTCATCACAGGTCGAAAGACTCAGAAGTCGTTAATTCTGTGGGCCTGGCGTCAGGTACATACTTGCCAATTTTTTTAGAGGCCCTTCATCTGATACACACCGGGAACAGGATATCTGGGTCAGGCCACCCCTTCCCGGTTCCGACGGCTCGTCTTGTGAACCCCCCGCCGCACCCGCAAGTTGTCCCGGCACGAACGGCGTAGACTCCTCCCGCGGAGGAATCCGTCTTCCTCCTCCCGATCACGACCTGACCGAATGAGCGAGCTGAACCCGCTCCGCGAGCTGATCCTGATGCGCATCCGCGCCTTCCTGCGCGAGCCGGAAGCGCTGTTCTGGACCTTCGGCTTCCCGATCATCATGGCGATCGGGCTGGGGCTCGCTTTCCGCGAGAAGCCGGCGGAAACCTCGCCGGTGGCGGTGGAGCGCGGCTCGGTGGCCGAGCGCTACCTGCCGGCGCTGCGCCGCTCGCCGGAGATCGAGGTGCGGATCATGGACCCGGCCGACGCGGCGACCGCGCTGCGCAAGGGCGACGTGGCCGTGGTGCTGGGCGGGCGCGACACCCTGGCCTTCCGCTACGATCCCGGGCGCGCGGAAAGCCGCGTCGCGCGGCTGCTGGCCGACCGGGCGGTGCAGGCGGGCGCGGGCGGGACCCGGCCGGTAGCGGTGCGGGAGCGTGCCGAGCGGCAGCCCGGGTCGCGCTACATCGACTGGGTGATCCCCGGGATCATCGGGCTGAACCTGATGAGTACCGGGATGTGGGGGATCGGGTTCGGGGTGGTGCAGATGCGCCAGAAGAAGCAGCTCAAGCGGTTGATCTCCACCCCCATGCGGCGCCGCGACTACCTGCTCTCTCAGATCCTGGCGCGGCTCGCCTTCGTGGTGCTGGAGGTGCCGCCCATCGTGCTCTTCGCCTGGCTGGCGTTCGGCGTGCGCGTGTCCGGGGCGCTCCTGTCGCTGGCCGTCGTGGTCCTGCTGGGGACCATGACCTTCGCCGGGCTGGGGCTGCTGGCCGCTTCACGCGCCCGCACCATTGAGGGGGCCAGCGGGATCCTAAACCTGGTTATGCTCCCCATGTTCGTGCTGTCGGGGGTGTTCTTCCCCTCGTCGCGCTACCCGGACGTGATGCAGCCCTTCGTGAAGGCGCTCCCGCTCACCGCGCTCAACGGCGCCCTGCGCGGGGTGTACAACGACGGGCTCCCGCTATACGCCCTGGGCGGGTCGCTGGCGATCCTGGCCGCGTGGATGGTGCTCTCCTTCCTGCTGGCGCTGCGAATCTTCCGCTGGCAGTAGACCGGCTGCGGACGCACCTGGAACAGTCCCCACGGGGGGCGGACGATACTTCGGTCCGCCCTCCGCGCGCATTCGTGGCCCCGGGTATGCGGCCTGCCGCGGACCCGTGCCAAACCCTGAGCGACCGGTTACATTGGCCGCCGGCCCGGAGCTGTGAACCCTAATTCCGTGTTTGCTGAATGAGCATCTCGACCGGTATCGACGCACCTCCCGCCGCCGCGACGGTGGACGAGCTGTGCACGTATCTGCAGCGCACCCAGGGCGGGAACATCGACCTGCTGTGCGCCTTCGCCCGGATCTTCTTCGCCAAGGTCCCCCGCGCGCTGCTGCAGGAGCGTGGCATCCCCGAGCTGGCCGCCTTGACGGTGGGCGCCTTCCGCTTCGTGGAGCGCGCCCGCCCCGATCAGGTGAACGTGGAGGTGGTCGACCCCGAGAACGAGGGGTGGAGCGCCCCCGTGACGCTGATCCGGGCGCAGGT
>JAFAYN010000260.1 GCA_019240375.1 Gemmatimonadota bacterium | reverse complement strand
GCGCCGGCGGTCCTGTTGCGGGCGAGCCACGGTGCCAGCGCGGGAGTTGCACAACACTCGTTGTACGAACGTGGTACGTCGCTTCGCACCGGTTCCTTGCCCGGGGTTCCGTACCGATCGTGGCGGCGGCCGGAGCATCCGTTCCCGGAAATGCCGCAATACGTCCCCGCATTCCGCCATGCGGCAGCGCAAGTTCCTTCCGGTGCAGCCGATACCGCGCTCCGCGCCGGGCGGCACCGCGACTCCGCCCCCACGACGTCCCGGGAAGCACCCGACCTCCCTGGCACGGAATTCATGCCTCACATGAGGCATCCCTGTCCCACCACGTACGTCTCACCCATCGCGTCTGCGCGACAGTCCGCCGGCACGAGCCCCGACCGTGCCCTCCCCATCCAGCCCCGGACGACCGCGCTCTGCGAGCGCCCGCCGTCCCGCGCATATCACCGGACACCCCTTGTGTGCCAGGGGGTCCTCTTCTATTCTTTTGCAGCGCCGGCCGGTGCCATCGTCCCGCCCCCGAAGGGACAGCAATCGCACGGCCGCCCCTTCCCACCTTTCCCGACACCTCCGGGAGCGCGATCCCCGGAGCCCCGTCAGGGCACGACGATTCGGCAGAACTGCCGGGAGACATAGATGCAGAACGGGACCGGCCACACCATCCTGCTCGGCGGCGTCGGAGGCGACTCGCACTCCGTCGGCCTCACCATCCTCCGGCAGGCCCTTTCCAAGAACGGCTTCCAGGTACGCTACCTCGGCACCCAGAACCGGCTGGAAGACTTCTTCAAGCTCGCCGGGATGTGCGACGTGGTGATGATCTCCAGCATGGACGGTCACACCCGCTACTACCTGCGCGACTTCGTGGAGCTGATGGAGCGGTACCAGGCCCGCACCCCGCTCTGGTACCTGGGCGGCAACCTGACCATCGGCGACTCGCTGGGCTACGAGCGGTACTTCCGCGAGATGGGCTTCGACCGGGTGTTCGTCAAGTTCACCGACCTGCGCCAGGTGCTGCAGGTGCTGGACGCCGACCTGTACGCCCGCGAGCCGGTCGCGCTCTCCCCGGCGCTCTGGAACACCCCCGGCCCGGTTACCGCCCCGGCCGTCGTCCTCCCCGTCGCCGACGAAGCCGTGGACGCCGCCGAGTTCGAGCAGGCCCGCCGCGAGGTGCTCCAGCACTGGAAGACCGGCGCCGCCGCCCGGCACATGGAGGAGAGCGCCGAGTTCCTGGCGCGCCAGCCCTCCTTCCCGGCGATCCAGGCCGCCTCCAACGCCGGCGCCCGGGAGATCCTGGTGCAGCCGCGCTCCGGCGTCCCCCTGGTCGACCACCAGATCCGGCTGTTCAGTGCCTTCAAGGCCGCGGGCGTCCCGGTCCTCTCGTACCAGGTGGACTCGCTCACCCGCAACAACAACTACGAGGGCGCTGACGAGGCCATCCGGGAGAGCCGCGCCACCGGCGTCGCCACGCTCAACGGCTTCCCGGTCATCAACCACGGCGTGTCCAGCCTCCGCCGCGTCATCTCCGAGGTCAAGGTGCCGCTGCAGGTGCGCCACAGCACCCGCGATCCGCGCCTCCTGGCCGAGATCTCGTACGCGGGTGGCGTCACCTCGTTCGAGGGCGGGCCCATCTGCTACAACATCCCGTACTACAAGGAGTACCACCTCGCCGAGTCCATCCGGAACTGGCAGTACGTGGACCGCCTGACCGGGCTGTACCACGAGCGGTTCGGGATCGTGCTCGACCGGGAGTACTTCGGCACCCTCACCGCCACGCTGATCCCGCCCTGCCTGGCCATCGCCACCGGGATCCTGGAGTCGGTGCTGGCGGTGCAGCAGGGGGTGAAGTGCGTCAGCCTGGGGTACGCCGAGAGCGGGAACCGCGCGCAGGACGTCGCCGCGATCCGTACCCTGCGCCAGATGGCCGAGGACTTCTTCGCCAACCTGGGCTACCGCGACGTGCAGGTGAACACGGTCTTCCACCAGTACATGGCCGCCTTCCCGGACGCCCCCGAGCGCGCCGAGGAGTTGATCTACAACTCCGCCGTCACCGCCAAGCTCTCCGGGGCCACGCGGGTGATCGTCAAGACGCCGGTGGAGGCGTACCGGATCCCCAGCCTGGAAGACAACGTCGGCGGGATCGGGCTGGTGATGCGGGGAATCGCCGCCGCGGCCGAGCAGACCGTGGACGAGACGCGCGTGCTGGAAGAGAGCTTCATCATCCGGCGC
>JAFAYN010000258.1 GCA_019240375.1 Gemmatimonadota bacterium | reverse complement strand
GATCAGCCCGAAGATGCTGGAGTCGCCGCTCATGGAGATGACCCCCGTCTTCGTGTCCACCTCCACCCGGCTGACCGTGAAGCCGAAGTGGTGGGCGGTGAAGGCGCTGAAGTCGATCCCCGCGGCCAGCCCCCGGATCTGGTCCGGGAGGTCGTCGGCCGACAGGTCGGCCTGCAGCACGATCACCCCGTTCCAGAGCGGGTCGGTGGCGATCCGCAGGAAGTTCTGGTAGAAGGCGCCCGACGGCCCGCTCGCCCGCCCGATCCCCTCCTCCACGTACGCCTGCAGCCACTGCGACAGCCCGGTGTAGGCCACCGCGGCGGTCCCGGCGTCCGCGCCCTCCACCAGCGAGAACACCTCGGGCGCGGTCCACCGGTTGGGGTTGGTCACCCGCTCCTGGAGGCTGCCGCTGCAGAACTTGAGGATCATCACGTTGCGGTAGCTGGTGGGGGTGGCCCCGTTCCCCACCAGTGCCGAAAGCTTCCACACGTCGTTGTCGCCGGTAACCGGGTCCTTCCCCGTGACGATGTACACGGTGTCGGCGAAGGTCGCCCCGCCCCCGGTGAAGGGGGTGGCGTTGACCGCCGCCAAAAAGAGCTGGTTGGTCTGCAGCGCGTCCTGCACCTCCTGCGTGGGCGTCCCGAAGGCGAAGGGGACCATCCGCCCGTCCCGGTCGGTGGACTGCGCCAGCTGCACGTCCAGGTAGGCGCCGGTGGTCCCGTCCACCTTCGCCACCAGCCCCTGCGGGGTGGTCCGGTAGTGCGGGGTGTCCAGGGGGGCCGCCGCCGCGAGCCGGCGTTCCCGGACCGCCGCCCGCGCGCGCCAGGTCTCCACCGCCCCCGCCGAAACGATCCCCTTGCGGGTGGGCGCCAGGATCTGGCTCTCGAACCCGGTCGCCAGGGCGGGGTCCAGCGCCCCCGCGCCGGCGTACGGCACCAGCGGGAAGGTGTGCGCCATTCCCTGCGGCACCGGGAGCGAGGGCGGAGCGGAAAGGAGGACCACGGTCTCGTCCGCCTCCGCGGCCGGGGGCTGCGGCGCGTACAGCGCGCTCCCCTCCGGCTCGGCCCGGTACTGCGGCGTGCTCGCCCCGGCCAGCAGGGTGGCCCACGCCGCCGTGTAGTCGGCGGTCAGGCGGGGGCGCACCCCGCCGCTGGCGGGCTCCTGGAGCGAGGCGGTCTGGAACGGGTAGACCGGGGCGTAGCCGGGCTGGCCGGGGAGGTAGTACAGGAGGTCGTTCTGCGCCGCGGCGGGGTCGTAGGCGGCGAAGGTCAGCCGCTCGGAGCCGAACAGCCCGCACAGCAGCTCCTGTGCGGAGCCGGGGTCCCGTTCCGGCACCGCCAGCGCGAAGCCCCCCGCCAGCGAGAAGTACGCGGTGGCGAGCGCCGGGTCGGTGGCCGTCGGCGAGGCGGAGGCCACGGCGATGGCGCCGCCCGCCAGCGGCGGGACCACGGCCCAGGCCGGGGTGCCCAGGGGGACCAGCGAAACGGCGTTTCCGCCCGAGGTGCGGAAGGCGCTGGGGAGCGCCGGCGCGCCCGAAAGGGCGAGGCCGGTGCGCAGGTACCCGGCCCGCAGCAGCGTCTGCCCGATGCGCTGGTTGGCCGGGTCGCTGGGGTCCACCGTCGCGGTGCAGCCGAGCGTCGCCGGGAGGCCCGTCGGCGCCAGCACCGGGTAGGTGAGCGGGATGTCCCCGCCCGACTGCGGGTGGACGGTGTAGGTGAGCGCCGGGGGGAAGCCGCCCGTGGGGGCGAAGGTCCGGGCGGGGGTGAGCTGCGCCGTGAAGGTGACGCACCCGCAGCTGGTGCCGGCGAAGGGGACGTAGGCGATCTGCCAGGCGCCGGTCTGGTCCTGCGCCCGCACCCCGAACTCGCCGCCCTGGGTGCTGAAGCCCACGAAGTTCTGCGACCCCAGCTTCTTGTACAGCCGCAGCGACCCCGTGCTCTCGTGCACGTCGAGCACCAGGCTCTGCAGGACGAAGAAGTCCAGGTTGGAGCCGAGCGCGACGTTGAGGTTCGACTGCAGCTGGTACTGCTGGTTGTAGTAGCTGAACTCGAAGCCGAAGTGCTTGAAGTCGCCGAAGACGACCGGGTCCACTCCCCTGAGCCAGAACACGGCCTGGTTCACCCCCGCGTTCCCGGCGACGTAGGCCAGGGCGTCCTTCGCCAGCCCGGCGGGGTCGGCGTCCACCCGCGGCGGGCGGCTCCAGGCGAACAGGTACGACCCGCCCGCGTCGAGCGAGTCGGAGACCGGGATTTCCGCGGGGAGGGTGTTCCCGGGGAGCACGTACCCCGCCCACCCCACCGGCCCCACCGGCTGGACCTCGTACAGCGCGGTGCCGGCCACCTGCACGAACGTAAGGGAGTCAGCCATGTGTGTTCCGCCTTCACGGGGGCCGCACGTACGGCCAGGTGGCGACGGCGCCCGCGTACTCCACCCGGGGGAGGTTGGAGGACCCGAAGGTGCCGCGGAGGTACACCTGCCCCTCCTGGGTGGGGGTGGCGGGCTGAAAGACCAGGATCATCCCGGGGTCGATGCGCACCGCGCCCGACGCGAAGCTCCGGGTCACCACGGCGCTGTCCGCGCCCTGCGTGAGGGTGAGCGTGGTCAGGGTCAGGGCCCCGGTGACGAAGCGCACCTACACCGGCTGGGTCGCGTCCCACAGGACGTCGGTCTCCACCCGCAGCTCGGGCGTCACCCACACCGTGTCGCGCTGCAGCACCAGGCCCGGCGGCGACAGCCACGCCACCACCTCGCCGCGGAAGGGGAGCTGCGCGGAGCCCTGCTGCACGACGAAGTCGCCCACGAGCGCACTCCGCCCACCCGGCGGCGCAAAGCGGACGCCGACGCTCCCCCGCACCGAGGCGGGGCCGTCGGCGAAGTCCAGCGTCCCCGCGGCGCGTCCGGGGACCAGCGCCAGCGTCCCCATCACCCGCCCGCCCAGCAGCACGCCCACGTCCACCCGGGCGAAGCGCTCGTCCACGTGCACGGCCAGCGTCAGGGCCCCGAAGCCGCGCTCGACCGACATCCCCGGCAGGACCAGCGAGGAGTCCTGCCGTACCGACTGCGACGCGGCGGGCCCGGCGGCGAGCGCTCCGGTCGCCGGACCCGCCGCGAGCGAAAGCAGCATCCACAGCGCCCGGCGCCTCCACGCCCGGCCGTACGGCGCCGGGCGCGGGGCGGCGGACCCGCGGGTTCCCCGCAGCACCCTGCCGCGGGGGTCCGTGTACCGCGGACTACTTGGGGCCCTTCTGGGGGAAGGAGCCGAGCGAGCGGCCCGTCAGGGTGTACTCGCTCCCGGAGTCGACGATGGTCCCGCTCACCACGACGGTGTACATGCCGGCCGCCTGTGCCAGGTAGGACACCGTCAGCCCCTTCACGAAGGTCACCACGCCGTTGCCGCGGTTCGCGCCCAGCGACACGTCCGTGGTCGCCGACGAGACGGTGGGGCTCCAGTAGGTGGTGATGTTGTTGTACTGGAAGGCCACCGTGGTGTCGTCGTTGGAGTCGCCGGAGGCGCTGGCGACGGCGTTGCTGTTGGGGGTGAGGGGGGTGTTGGTGGACTGCCCGGCTTCGAAGATCCCTGCCGCGGAGGTCGCGTGGCTGGTGATCGACTTCTTGCTCTTGGCGTCGCTCATGCTGGGGGCTCCTGGGGGGTGTGTACGGGATGGCGTGAACCGTTCGCACGGTAGTCCGGAACAGAAGCCGTGTCAACATAAATCTGCGTCGTTGCAGGATCGTTGCGGGAGCGTGTTTTTCGGGCGGATCCCCTGGTCCGGTGCGTGCTCAGCGTTTACGGGGAAACGCATGGAGAGCGGCCCGAAAACGTCGCGCCCCGGGGAGTCGGTCTCCCCGGGGCGCGTCCTGCTTTCTTCGCCGGTGAGGGCTATGCCACCGCCACCACCTTGCCGTCGAAGATGCGGATCGTCTGGCCGTCGAACTTGGTCAACTGGAAGTAGGCGTCGTCCTCGTTGAAGCCCAGGCTCATCTCCTGGAGCAGCCCGATGGCGATCGCCTCGCCCAGCGGGAGCGACTCGGTGTAGTCCGAGCGCCAGTGCACGCCGGCGGCGTTGCGGAACAGGGCGATGTTCCCGGCCAGCTTGTTCAACTCGCCGCCCACAGTCATCGCGCCCGCGTCCCAGTCGGTGTAGGCGAGGAGCGCCGTGCCGTCCATACTGGGGACCACCGGGTTCTCGATGGGGGTGGTCTCGTCGAAGAACGCCTTGAGGATGGTGACCAGGGCGCCGGAGCCGGTGGCGTGCCCGGCTCCGTACGCCGGGTGCGTGGGCGCCCCCTCCGGGTACGCCTGCGGGAGGAGATACGAGTACGGGAACCGCTCCCCTCCCTGGCCGAAGTACGGGGCCAGCCCGCCGCCCTCGAGCGACTTGAGGATGCTGGAGTGGAGCGGGTAGGTGCGCGCGCCGGTCAGGTGGTTGTGCACGCGCCCGCCGTACTCCTCGGGGCGCAGCCGCCGGTGCACGAACCACTTCTGGAACCACACCGCCCGCAGCGCGCGTCCCAGCACCTCGCCGAGCACCTGGAGGAGGTGCGTCGGGCCGAAGGTGGCGAACCCCACCTGCGTGCGGCTGTCCATCGCCGTGCCCGGCGGATCGTAGGGGTTCCCCTGGTTCTTGGGGAACTCCAGGTCGATCTGGGGGCGCCCTGTGGCCGAGTAGAGCTGGTCGCTCATCGGCTCCGACATCAGGATCCACGCCGCGTTGTAGTAGGCGTCCAGCACCTGGTCGAAGTGCACGAAGGTGGTCCCGTCGCGCAGGGTGTGGATGAAGCGTCGGGTGGTGTCGAAGGAGTCCATCCCCCGCTTGTCCATCCCGTTCTGCGCTTGCAGCCACCAGGGGAAGTCGATCAGGTAGTCCACCCCCGGCACGGCGGGGAAGAGGCGCTGGTCGATGGTGCGCGAGCCGTACGAGATGAAGCCGTCGACAGCCTGGCCCCCCTGCCCGGCGGGCTTGCGCGGGTCCACGTTCCCCTTGAGGAGGAACTGGGAGACGTAGGGCCCCACCTGCTCGCCCGGGTAGATCCCGCGGAAGACGTTCTGCACGGTCACCGGCACCGTGCCGCCGAACTGCGGGAACTCGGAGTTGAGCGAGTTGATCGCCGTCGCGATGGTGCCGTCCCAGCCGTAGGAGATGAAGGGGACGTCGCGCGCCACGGCCATCCAGTACAGCTCGCCGGCCTCGTGCGCCGCCACGTCGCTGTCGAAGCGCGGCGCCGGGGGCTGGGTGAGCGCCTGCGCGTCCGGTCCCTCCAGGTCGAAGGCGAGCCCGGACTGCGGGTTGGTCAGCTTGAGCGCGGTGGGCGAGGCGAGCCGGATCTCCTCGAAGTCGTGCGGGTCACGGCTTTCCAGGGCGCGCAGCAGCGTCCCGTACGAGACGGGGTCGGGATCGCCCAGCGCGTCGTGCACCAGGCTCTTGGAGAAGTTGCCGATGAACGAGTAGCCGGGGTAGCTGGCCTCGTCGTCGTTGTTGGCGTGCTCCTCGGCACGCAGCTTCGCCTCCAGCTCCGCCGCCGCCACCCGGACGTCGCGGGCGGACAGGCGCCGCTCCTCCACGCGGCGGGCGCGGCGGGCCTCGGGGGTGTTCACGTTGTCGAAGACGGCCACCCCCGGCGAGGCGACGGGCTGGGTCACCAGGGCGCTCAGCTCCAGCAGCACCGAGCTCGCGTAGTAGTACAGGTAGTCGTAGTCGTGCAGGACCGTTTCCCACGCGCACCCGTCGGCCGAGACCTCCCATTCGAGGTACCTGTTGACGCCGCCGGTGCTGCGCAGCCGCAGCCAGCGGTGGAGCTGCGGATCGTACGGCACCGACACGGGGGGCGGGGTCCCCCACGGCACCGTCTGGCCGCAGACGAGTATCCCGTCCGCGATCCTGAAGAAGGCGGAGTAGCTGGGATCGCTCCCCCGGGCGCGGACCAGGATCTCGGTCCCCGGCGTCGTCCGGAGCGCCCTCACCACCTCCACGCTGAAGTGCGAGTCGAGCAGGTCGTACCCGGAGCTGGAGAGCAGCCCGTAGGTTCCCACCGCTCCGCTGGTGGGGCGGATCTCGATCCGGCCGTTGGTCTCGCGGATCGGGCCCCCGTAGGGGATCCACTTCCCCGGGTCGATGGTGTCGTCGTTGAAGTTGTCGACGAGCGTGCTTGCCTTTGCCATGCTGTCCTCCTGGAGGTTGGATGGGTGCCGCGGGACCCGCGGCGCGTACGGCTGCGTGACATGCTCCCAGGGCGCTGTGCCCGGGGTGGCCTCCAGGGGCCGGGTATCGGAGGTAGGGTGCTGCGGCGGAGGGAAATAGAAAGCCCCGCGTCCGGGCGTGCGCCGGACCGGGGCCTTTCAGCCGCTCCTGTCTGTGATTTGATTGTAATATACGTTAATTATGTCGTGCGGCGTTGTCAACCTCTACAACGAGGGTCCCAGCCGACCCCGGGGCGCTTCCGGGCACCCGAAGGGGTTCCAAAACCGACAGCGGTTGCGTAGTTTACTCCCCGGCGCGCAAAAGGCGTCAGGTAGGAGCCTGGTGGGGCGGCTCTGCTCGCTCCCGGGCCCGGACGACGCCGGGGTGCTTCGCGCCCCTCCCGCATGAATCGCGACAGGCTGCACCCGGACGTGTGGCGGCGATCCGCTCCTGTCGGGACACGCCTGTACTCAGGACGGCCGCCGGCGGCGGACCGTCCTGCCGCGCTTCCGCCACCTGCAGCGTCGCAGCTCCATCGCACCCCAACGGGGTGAAGCCATCCGCCAGGGCCGGGTAGAGAGATCCTGAAGTACCGCCTGAATCCGGACTGCTCGTCTGAAACCCCGGAGCTCTTCGAAGCACGGCTCCCGCTCGCCGCCCGTATAACGGACGGGGAACGGGTCGCGGCGTCGCGTCCGTGCACTCCTTCCCCCCGTCGCGACCCGGACCGATGAGCGGACTCCAGGAGCACCTGTCGAAGCTCTCGCCGGAGCGCCGGCTCCTCCTGCAGAAGCTGCTGCAGGAAAAGGCCCGTGACACCGGCGCGTCGGCGCTCCGCCGCCGCGTGGGGGAGGGGCCGGCTCCGCTCTCGTTCGCGCAGCAGCGCTTCTGGTTCATGGACCGGATGGAGCCGGGGAGCCCCGTCTACAACGTCCCGGTGTCGCTGCGCCTGCGCGGCGGGCTGGACGCGCCCGCGCTGGAGCGGGCGCTGGGCGAGACCGTGCGCCGCCACGAGGCGCTGCGCACCGTGTTCGGCGCCGGGGCCGACGGGGACCCGGTGCAGGTGGTCCGCCCCGCGGGGACCTTCCGGCTCCCGACGGTGGACCTGGCCGGGCTGCCGTCGGCGGAGCGGGAGCGCGTGGCGGCGCGGATGGCCGCGGCGGAGATGTGGCACCCGTTCGACCTGGAGCGCGGGCCGCTGATCCGCCCGCTGCGGGTGCGGCTGGACGAGGAGGACACGGTGCTTCTCTTCACCCTGCACCACATCGTCAGCGACCAGTGGTCGGTCGACCTGCTGCTGCGCGAGGTGATGGAGCTGTACTCCGCCTTCGCCCACGGCGAGCCGTCGCCCCTCCCCGAGCCCGAGCTGCAGTACGCCGACTACGCCGTCTGGCAGCGCGAGCACCTGGGCGAGGTGGTGGAGCGGCAACTCGCCTACTGGCGCGAGCGGCTGGCGGGCGCTCCCCCGGTCCTGGACCTCCCCGCCGACCACCCCCCCTCGGCGGCGCTCCCGGTGGAGGCGGGGAGCGTGCCGCTGCGGCTCTCCGGCGCGGCCTCGCGGGCGCTGCACGCGCTGGCGCGGCGGGAGGGGGCGACCCCGTTCATGACGCTCCTCGCCGGGTGGCACGCCTTCCTGGCCCGCTACTCGGGGCAGGAGGACGTGAGCGTGGGGACGCCGGTGGCCGGGCGCACCCGCCCGGAGCTGGAAGGGATCTTCGGGTGCTTCGTGAACACCCTGGTCATCCGGGCCGACCTGTCCGGCGACCCGACCGCCCGGGAGCTGCTGGGGCGGGTGCGCGAGGCGACCCTGGAGGCGGAGTCGCACCAGGACCTCCCCTTCGAGCGGCTGGTGGAGGCGCTGCAGCCGGAGCGCGGCCCCCACCTCACCCCCTTCTTCCAGGCGATGTTCACGCTCGAGAACCAGGAGCGGACCACGCCGGTGGAGGCCACGGACGGGCTCCGCATGGAGCCGCTCCCCGGGAAGGAGCAGTCCGCCAAGGTGGACATCAAGCTGGAGCTGGTGGACGACGTGGAAGGGATGCGCGGGGCGCTGGTATACCGCCGGGGGATCCGCGACGCCGCCACCGTAGAGCGGATGGCGGAGCACCTGCGGGCGCTGCTGGAGGGGATGGCCGCGGACCCCGACCGGCGCCTGTCGCAGCTGCCGCTGCTCGCGGACGGGGAGCGCGCCCGGCTGGCGGAGTGGAACGCGACGGAGAGCCCGTACGACACGGAGCGCCCCGTGCACCTGCGGATCTCCGAGCAGGCGGAGCGCACCCCCGACGCCGTGGCCGTGCGCTCCGGCGACGCGCGCCTGAGCTACACCGAGCTGGAGCGCCGCGCCACCCGCCTCGCCCGCCACCTGCGCGCCCGCGGCGTCGCCCCGGACCAGCCCGTCGGCCTCCTCCTGGAGCGCGGCGCGGACGCCGTCGTCGCCGTGCTGGGGATCCTCAGGGCGGGCGCCGCCTACCTGGCGCTGGACCCCGGCCTCCCCGACGAGCGCCTCCGCTTCCTGCTGGACGACGCCGGCGCCCGAGCCCTGGTCACCGACGCCGCGCTCGCCAACCGCCTCCCCGTCTTCGCCGGGGCCGTGGTGCGCCTGGACACGGACGCGGATGCCATCGCCGCCGAGTGCGCCGAGCCCTTCGAGAGCGGGGCGGATGCGCGCTCCCTGGCCTACGTCATCTACACCTCAGGGAGCACCGGCACGCCAAAGGGCGTGCTCGTGGAGCACCGGGGCCTGAGCAACTACCTGGCCTTCTTCGACGAGCAGGTGCTGGGGGAGGAAGGCTTCGCGCTGCCGCTAGTGAGTCGGCTGAGCTTCGACGCGCACGCGCGGCAGCTCTTCCCACCGCTGCTGCGCGGCGAGAGCGTGTGGGTGCTCCCGGAGCAGACGGTCACCGACCCCGCCGCGCTGCTGGAAGCGCTGGCGGGCGAAGAGCGCGTCTCCTTCGGCGGGGTGCCCTCGCTGTGGGGCGCGATGGTGGAGGCGATCCGCGCCGGGGAAGCGCCGAAGCCGGCGGGGCTGCGCGCCGTGCTGCTGGGGGGCGAAGCGCTCTCGCCCGAGCTGGTGGGGCGCACGCGGGAGCTGTTCCCCGACGTGGCGATCTGGAACCACTACGGCCCCACCGAGGCCACCGTCAACACCACGGTGGCGCGCGT
>JAFAYN010000181.1 GCA_019240375.1 Gemmatimonadota bacterium | reverse complement strand
TTGGGGACCCCGATCAGCGTCAGGAAGAGGTAGGTGAGCCCTCCCACGCATGCCATCCCGATCAGCGTCCCCTTCATCCAGCCGATGATCCGCACCCCCAGCAGCTCGAAGATGCGCCGGACCGCGGGGCGGAGGCGCCGGGGGACGGCCCGGAGGGCGGGGGACAGGAGCTGCTCGTTCGGCTTCCCCACGGCGAAGAGCGCCCCGAACAGGACCAGCAGCGGGATGAGCAGGATCTCGAAGACGCCCTGGGCGCGGCCCAGCAGGTTGCCGCCGCCGGTGCTCCGGAACGTTTCCTGGAAGTACCGCTGCGCCTCGGGGCCCACCAGGTGCACGTTGAGCCCGGTGTTGGCCTGGATCCAGGCTTCCCACCCCTGCAGCGTCGCCTCGAAGCGCGGCGCCTGGGCGCTGAGGTTCCTCACCTGCGTCACCAGCACCGGGACCCCGAACCACACCAGGGAGCCGATCCCGCCCACGATCAGGATCCCGATGGCCGCGGTCACCCACTTGCGCCGGAAGGGGACGCGGGCGACCACGGCGTTCAGCACCACCGCGAACAGGGCGGCGGCGTACAGCAGGAGGAAGGTGTGCGTCAGCTCGGCGAAGTACCGGTAGACGAGCGCCAGGAGGAAAAGGAGCCCCGCCGTCTTGTACAGGTGCTCGGGGCGGAGCGGGGTGGCGCCGGAGTGGCCCGGGGGGGCGACGGCCCCGGGGGGGACGGAGACCTGCTCGTGCTCGGTGGACATCGCGGCTCCGGTGGGGGACGGGGCTCAGCCGCCCAGGATGCGCCCGACCTCCGCCGCCACGCGGCGCGGGTCGACCGGCTTCTCCAGGACGCCCTGCCCGCCGGCCTCGCGGGCCGGCCCCTCCATGTCTCCCACCACCGAGGCGGTGAAGAACAGGACCGGGATCCCGGCGGTGCGCGGGTCGGCGCGCAGGGCGCGGCACACCGCGAAGCCGTCCATCCGGGGCATGGCGACGTCCAGGACCACCAGGTCGGGCGGGTCGGCGGTGGCGGCCGCGATGGCCGCCGCGCCGTCCGCCGCCTCGCGGACGGCGTACCCCAGGTGGGTCAGCATGGCACGCTGGATGGTCCGCTCGTCGTCCTGGTCGTCCACCACCAGGATGGTGCCGCGGGCTTCAGACACGGCGGAGGCGCCCCCGGCCGCATGCGCGGCGCCGGGGGCCCGCGGCCGGGCTAGTCGTCATCGTCGTCGTCGCTCTCGAAGCCGTTGAAGCCGCCCTCTTCCTCGATCAGGTCGGTGAGCTGGGCGCCCCAGGCGTTCTCCATGAGCCGGCGCACGCGCGGGAAGCGCTCGATCACCTCGGCCATCTCCGGCGTGACGAACAGCTCGGTGACGTCCTTGCGGTCGTAGTTCCCCCCCTCGTCGTCCAGGAAGGACTTGAGCTCCTCGATCAGGTCCTGGAGGTCGCTCAGCAGCTCGCTCGGAAAGTGCCCCTCGTCCAGCGCGACGGCGGACTCCACCCACTCGTGGACCTGTGCCACGAGCGAGTCGAAGCGCTCGTCGGGTTTTGCGCTCTTCATCCCGGTCTGTCTCCTGAATCGTCGTTGTGGTTCTGCGGCGCTCCGTTCCTTCGCCTCCGGGAGTGTGGACGTACACCGCCGAAAGCGCAACCCCCTCGCCGGCCGCTTCCGACTTCCCCGGGGTTCGGCACGAGCTACTCCGGGGTGGTCGGCGGAAGCCGGAGGGTGAACGTGGAGCCGCGGCCGACCTCGCTCTCGACGGTGATGTCGCCTCCCAGGAGTCGTGCGATGCGGCGGCTGATCGCCAGCCCTACCCCCGCGCCGTGCGGCGCCTCCGGATCGAGGCGGGTGAACTCCTGGAAGATCGTCTCCCGCTTCTCCTCCGGGATCCCCGGTCCGGTGTCGGTCACGTGGATCGCGACATGGCGGCCGTCACCGGGCGCACCGCTCCCGGTGCGGACCTCGGTCTCCACCGTGATCCGGCCCCCGGGCGTGTACTTCACGGCGTTGGAGAGGAGATTGCTCAGGATCTGGCGAACGCGCGCCGGGTCGGTATCCGTGGGGAGGGCGTCGTCCGCGCGTACCTCCAGCCCCAGCCCGGCAGCGGTCGCCTGTGCGCGGAAGTCCTCCGCCGCCTCTCGCGCCAGCTCCGCCACGTCGGTGGGCACCGACTCGATCTCGATCTGCCCCGCCTCCGCCCGCGCCAGCTCCAGCAGGTCGTGGATCAGGTGGAGCGACGTCTGGATCGACCGGCGGATCCGCTGGATGCTCTGCACCTGCTTCGTGGACAGCTCTCCCAGGATGCCGTCCTCCAGAAGCTGCGCGTACCCGTCCGCCGCGCCGAGGGGGTTCTTCACGTCGTGGCTGAAGCCCCGCATGAGCCGCGTACGGCTCTCGGTGACCCGCTCCAGCTCCTCGCGCCGCCGCTCGGCCTCGGCGCGCGCTTCCCGCTCTCGCTCGAGGAGCCGCTCACGCTCGGCCGCCGCCTCGATCTCGGCCGTGATGTCGGTGTTCGTGCCGAACCACCGCACCACCTTCCCGTCGGCATCCCGGATCGGGAGCGCCCGGGAAAGGAACCAGCGGTACTCGCCGGTCCTGCTCCGGAGCGGGAAGGTGTCCTCCCAGGGCTCGCCCGTCTCGAACGAGTGCCGGATCCGCTCGACGACGCGATCCACGTGCTCGGGGTGTTGGACCTTCCGCCAGCCCCAGCCCTGCATCTCCTCCAGCGTGGTGCCGGTGTATTCGTGCCAGCGCTCGTTGTACCAGAAGATCCCGCCGCTGGAATCCGCCATCCAGGCGAGCTGGGGGATGCTGTTGCCGAGGGCGCGAAATCGCTCCTCGCTTTCCCGGAGCGCCTGTTCGGCGCGCTTCCGCAAGGTGATGTTCCTGAAATAGACGGAGAGCCCGTCGGCGGTCGGGTAGGCGCGGACGTCGAACCAGGCTTCGAGCGGAGGATAGTATTCCTCGAACTGGGCCGTCGTATGCTCCGCCATCGCCCGGCGGT
>JAFAYN010000169.1 GCA_019240375.1 Gemmatimonadota bacterium | reverse complement strand
TGCACGGCGATGACCGGGGTGGAAGCGGTCAGCAACGGCGTGCCGATCTTCCGGGAGCCGCGGGTCCGCCTGGCCCGGCACACTCTGACGGCCATCATCGCCATCCTGATCGTGCTGCTCGCGGGGATCGCCTACCTGTGCAGCGCGTACCACATCGGGGCCACGGTGCCCGGGAGCGCCGGCTACGAGAGCGTCATCTCCCAGCTGGTGGGAGCGGTGATGGGGCGCGGGGTGTTCTACTACGTGGCGATCGGCTCGGTGGTCGCGGTCCTGGCGTTCTCGGCCAACACCAGCTTCGCCGGCTTTCCGCGGCTCTGCCGGGTGCTAGCGCTGGACGAGTACCTTCCCGGGGAGTTCGCCCACCTGGGGCGCAGGCTGGTCTACTCGGAGGGGATCGTGATCCTCACCGTGCTCTCCGGCGTGCTCCTGGTGGCCTTTCAGGGGGTGACGGACCGGCTGATCCCGCTCTTCGCCGTGGGGGCCTTCCTGGCCTTCACCCTGTCGCAGCTGGGGATGGTGGTGCACTGCCGCCGCGAGGGAGGCCCGGGGGCCGCGCGCTCCGCCCTGGTCAACGGCATCGGGGCCTTCGCCACCGCGGTCACCCTGGGGATCATCGTGGTGGCGAAGTTCACGGAAGGGGCCTGGATCACCGTGCTGGTGGTGCCGGCCCTCCTGTACCTGTTCTTCCAGATCCGCCGCCACCACGAGAGGGTGGACGAGGAGGTGGACGTGGAGGGTCCGCTCCAGCTCGACCAGCCGCCCGCGCCGGTGATCGTGGTTCCGCTGAAGCGGCTGGACCGGGTAGGGCGGAAGGCCCTCCGCCTTGCCGCCAGCATGTCGCCCGAGGTGCACGTGCTGCACGTGCTCACCCAGGAGCCGAACGTGGACCCGCTGCGCGCCCGGTGGTGCGACTTCGTGGAGGGCCCCTTCCGCGAGGCCGGGTTCGCGCCGCCCAAGCTGGTGGAGATCCCGTCGGAGTACCGGGAGTTCTTCGACCCGCTGCTGAAGTACGTGCGGACCCTCTCGGAAGAGAACCCGCGCCGCTACGTGGCGGTGCTGGTCCCGGAGCTGGTGGAGCGGCGCTGGTACCACTTCCTCCTGCACAGCCACCGCGCCACCCTCCTCAAGGGGCTCCTCCTCCTGCGCGGCGGGCCGCGGGTGGTGATCATCAACACCCCCTGGCACCTGCGGGACCCCGACCAGGACCAGGAGCCCGGCCTTTCCCCGAGCCCTTCCCCGACCTAAACTGTCCGCTGGGGTCCATCTCACCACCGCGCCGTCCCGGCGCACCCGGAAGGAGGAGTGCGCGTGAAGCTCGCGGTGATCGGCGGCGGCCCGGCCGGCCTCTACCTCGCCCTCCTGATGAAGAAGGCCGACCCGTCGCACCGGATCACCGTCCTGGAGCGCAACCGCCCCGGCGACACCTTCGGCTGGGGGGTGGTCTTTTCCGACCAGACGCTCGGCAACCTCCGCGACGCCGACCCGGAGAGCTACCGCAGCATCACCGACCACTTCGCCCACTGGGACGACATCGACGTCCACTTCCGGGGCGCCACCATCACCTCCGGCGGGCACGGCTTCAGCGGGATCGCCCGGGTCGAGCTGCTCCGGATCCTCCAGGAGCGCGCCGCGGAGCTGGGAGTGGAGCTGCGCTTCGGGTGCGAGGTCGTGGACGACGCCGACCTCCCCGCGCTGGGGCTGGGCGACGTGGACCTCGTGGTGGCCGCCGACGGGGTGAACTCCCGCCTCCGCGCCAGGTACGCCGACCGCTTCCACCCGGACCTGGACGTCCGCACCGCCAAGTACGTGTGGCTGGGGACCACCCGCCTGTTCGACGCCTTCACCTTCGCCTTCGTCGAGAACGAGCACGGCGTCTTCCAGGCGCACGCCTACCGCTACGACGACGCGCACTCGGCCTTCATCGTGGAGTGCGACGAGGCGTCGTGGCACGCCGCCGGCTTCGACGGGATGACCACGGAGGAGACCGTCGCCGCCTGCGAGCGGATGTTCGCGCCCTGGCTGGACGGGCACCCGCTCCGCAGCAACGCCGCCCACCTCCGCTCCCCATGGATCAGCTTCGTCCGCGTTTCCAACCAGCGGTGGTACGCGATGGACGCGGAGGTCGCCCCCGTGGCGCTGATCGGCGACTCGGCCCACACCGCGCACTTCTCCATCGGCTCGGGGACCAAGCTGGCGCTGGAAGACTCCATCGCCCTCGCCCGCATCCTGAACCAGGGAGGAGAGCTGGAGGGCGCGCTGAAGGAGTACCAGGAGGAGCGGCGCACCGACGCGCTCCGTCTGCAGAACGCGGCCCGCAACTCGATGGAGTGGTTCGAGAACGTGAAGCGCTACGTGCGCCTCGACCCGCCGCAGTTCGCCTACTCGCTGCTGACGCGCAGCCAGCGCGTGGGGCACGAGAGCCTGCGCCTGCGCGACGGGGCGTACCTGTCCGGGGTGGAGCGCTGGTTCGCCAGCCGGGCGAGCGGCGGCGAGGTGGAGCAGGCGCCCCCGCCGATGTTCACCCCCTTCCGGCTGCGCGGGATGACGCTGCAGAACCGGGTGGTGCTGTCGCCGATGGACATGTACTCGGCGGTGGACGGCGTTCCCAACGACTTCCACCTGGTGCACCTGGGCGCGCGGGCGCTGGGGGGCGCGGGGCTGGTGTTCACGGAGATGACCTGCGTGTCGCCGGAGGGGCGGATCAGCATCGGTTGCACCGGGATGTACGCGCCCGAGCACCTGGAGGCTTGGCGGCGGGTGACGGAGTTCGTGCACGCCTGGACCCCGGCGAAGGTCTGTCTCCAGCTCGGGCACTCCGGGCCCAAGGGCGCGACCAAGCGGATGTGGGAGGGGATGGACCAGCCGCTCGACGAGGGCGGGTGGGAGGTGATGGGCGCCTCGGCGCTCCCCTGGACCCCCGCCAACCCGCTCCCCCGCCCCATGACCCGCGACGACATGGACCGGGTGCGCGACGAGTTCGTGCGCGCCACGGAGATGGCCGTCCAGGCCGGGTTCGACATGGTGGAATTGCACTGCGCGCACGGCTACCTGCTTTCCAGCTTCATCACCCCGCTCACCAACCGGCGCACGGACGAGTACGGCGGGTCTTTGGAGGGGCGGCTGCGCTACCCGCTGGAGGTGTTCCGGGCGATGCGGGCGGTCTGGCCGGAGGAGCGGCCGATGTCGGTGCGCATCTCGGCTACCGACTGGGTGGAGGGCGGGATCGACGGCGCGGAGGCGGTCGAGATCGCGCGGGCGTTCCGGGACGCGGGGGCGGACATCATCCACGTGTCCACCGGGCAGACGTCTCCGGACGCTCGGCCGGTGTACGGGCGGATGTTCCAGACGCCGTACAGCGACCGGATCCGTAACGAGGTGGGGATCCCGACCATCGCCGTGGGCAACATCACCGAGGCGGACCAGGTGAATGGGATCATCGCCGCGGGACGGGCGGACCTGTGCGCGCTGGCCCGGCCGCACCTGCACGACCCGAGCTGGACTCTGCACGCGGCGGCGCAGCAGGGTTTTTCGGAGCAGTGGTGGCCGGTTCAGTATCTGTCGGGGAAGTCGCAGCTGGAGCGGAGTTTGAAGCGTCAGCAGGAGATGCTGGGGAACGCCACGATCTGAGTGTTTCTGGTGGGTTTGGGGCCGCTCCAGAGCCGGACGAAACAGCCGTCCGTCTCTTCCGCGGGGCCGGTGAGCCTGCCGATACAGCCGGCAGTCTCCCCAGCCCGGAGTGAGCCCCGGATACTGCCCCGGGTCTCCCTCCGTGACAGAATGTGGGAACGGCAGGGAACAGCAAACGACGGTGCCCCATGCAGTTGAGCCCCTCCCCTGCTTGCGGGGGATCGAGGGGGCAAGCCGTGGGAGGGGGCCAGCTGAAGCCACGCACCCCCGGCCCTCACCCCCGGCCCCTCTCCCAATT
>JAFAYN010000164.1 GCA_019240375.1 Gemmatimonadota bacterium | reverse complement strand
CCGTGACGCGGTGGTCCACTCCGTCCAGGCGTGCATCCCCCACGCTCTCCTCCTCCCGGTAGGGATCGAGTGGCTGGCCGCCTCCGCCCCGCTCGCCGGCCCCCTCACGGTCCACGGGCGGGAGCGCGAGAGCGACGGCGAGACCTTCGTGTGGGACCTGCTGGTGGCCGACGACCAGGGGCGGGTGGTCGAGCGCTGGGAGGGGCTGCGGCTCCGCCGCGTCGCCGACCTCCCGGTGCGGGAGGAGTGGCCGGAGGCGCTGCTCGCCCCGTACCTGGAGCGGCGCGTCGGGGAGCTGGCCGCCTCCGGGGTGGTGCGCGTGGCCGTGCGCGCCAACGGGAACGGCCGCCACAACGGGAGCGGCCCCGTGCTGCGAGAAGCCGCCGGAGGAGGAGCCCCGCTCCGGCGGCCGGACGGGAAGCCGGAGGTCGCCGGAGGGCCGGCGGTCTCGGCGTCGCACGCGCGGGGCATGACGCTGGGGGTGGCGGGCCCGGGAGTGGGCGCCGACGTGGAGCCGGTGGTCGCGCGAGGCGTCGGCGCCTGGCGCGACCTGCTGGGCACGGAGCGGCAGCGGCTGGCGGAGCGGGTGGCGACCGAGGCTGGGGAGGACGGAGACACCGCCGCCACCCGGGTCTGGTGCGCCGGGGAGAGCCTGCGGAAGGGGGGCGCCGCCCCGGACGCCCCGCTGGTGCTGGCTTCCCTGGCCCCGGATGGGTGGGTGGTGCTCCGCTCCGGCCCGCGGGTGATCCCCACCTACGCGGGGCGGGTGCGAGGCGAGGAGGTGGTGGTGGCGGTGCTCGCGGCCGGGGAGGCGGGCGGGTAGGGCTCAGGCGTACGGCCGCCGGCCCCTGCCGGCGATGGCTTTCACCACGACACGGGAGGGAGAGCGAGCCATGGCGTACGACGAGTGGTACACGCTGGGGCAGCGGGTCCGCCGTCTCCTGGACGGCGGCGAGGGGGGAGGCGGTCTGCAGGTGGGTGCGCGGGTGGGCGGAGGAGCGCTCGCCGGCCCGTACGGCGCGGGGTGGCCCGAGATCGCGCCCAACAGCGCCGGGGTGGTGGGGATGTTCAACCAGGCGGCCCGCCTCAGGCCGGGGCACCTGCTGGTGGTGTACCTGGCGAGGAACGCCGTGTACCAGGTGGACCCGGACTCCGGGACCATCACCTACCTCTTCACCCTGGGGCACGAGCAGAACCCCTTCCTCTGGCGCGTCCTCGCCGACCGCGAGGGGCGCATCTACTGCACCCTGTCGGGCGTCCGGAGCCCCACCTCGCCCACGCGCGACGCCGTCTTCGGGATGGCGGGCGTGGTGGTCCGCGTGAACCTGCACCTGGGAGAGGTGGAGGCGCTCGCCGTCGGCGACGAGCTGGTGGACCCCTGCGGGATGTCGCTGCTGGACGACGCCCGTCTCCTGGTGAGCGACTTCGCCGGGTTCGGGGACACGGGGGCGGTCTACACCGTCGACCGGGTCACCGGCGAGCTGCGCACCGTGGCGCGCGGTGGGCTCCTGGTGGAGCCGGTGAGCACCATTATGGACCCGGACGGGGTGCTCTGGGTGGCCAACTCGCACATGCACTACCACTACCCGCACCGGGGCGGAGTGCTGGAAAAGGACGACGGCGAGGTCCTGCGCATCGACCCCGACGGCCGGCAGACAGTGGTGGTCCCGCGGCAGAGCCCGGCGGCCGGCTCGGTGGTGGGGATCCACCCCGCCGACGACCCCGACTACGTCATCGCCGTCAAGGGCGACTGGCCGGTGATGGAGAGCGGCGCCGTGCTGCGCGTCCACAAGGCGTCGGGGAAGGTGGAGACGCTGCTCTCCGCCTCGCGCGAGGAGCCCCGCTTCTACTCCACGCACGTGGGGCTCTCGGGGAGCATCCTCTGGGTGGGCGAGACGTACCGGAAGGAGCTCCTGGCCTACGACCTCTGCGAGGGGCGGGTGGTGCACACCATCGACATGTCGCGGCTGATGGGGCCCTACGAGGGCGTCTCCTCCTCCTTCGAGGGGCTCGAGAGCGTGTCCGTGGTCCCGCTCGACCTCAGGGAGCAGCCATGAGCCTCCCCCCCTGGAGCACGCCCGGGCTGGAAGAGGCGGTGGAAGCGTTCCTGGCGGGGCTGGTGGAAGGGGACCTGGAGCCCGCCGCCTACCCCACGGACCCGGCGTACCGCACCCGCGGCGAGGACGGACCGCTGGAGGTCACCTACCCCCTCCGCACCCTCAACGGGGACACCATCGCCCGGCCGATTCCCGACCACATGGTGGTGGTCCGCGCCAACGTGACCACCCCCAGCATGGAGCGGCTGCAGACCGGGCTGCGCGAGCTGACCGTGGTGGTGGAGGACTTCCTGGCCGGGATGGACCGGAAGCGCCACTCCAGCCGCGACCCGGACGACCACCGCGGGTGGAACACGGGGGCCGTGATCGGCTTCGGGCCGACCTTCTTCCGCGACCGGGAGACGGGGGAGCCCCGCTTCCCCTTCCCGCTGGTCCCGAAGCAGCTCGACTTCCTGCGGCTGGAGGGGGACGACCGCTTCGGGGTCGACCCGGTGAGTACGCAGGCCGACCTGGTCATCGCCTTCGAATCGCAGAGCTACACCCTGGCCATGAGCGGGTACGACCACGTGGTGGAGTACGTCCGCCGCACCGAGTGGCTGGATTTGGTGGACGTGGTGCAGGGGGTGACGCGCGGCGACGGGCGCAACCACCTGGGGTTCTACGACGGGGTCCGCAACCCCACGCTGGACTCCACGCCCAGCCTGTACGACGTCACCATGGTCCGCCCCCCCGACGAGGCCCCCGCGCTAGAGTCGGGGAGCTACATGGTGCACCGCAGGTACTCGTTCGACCTGGAGCGGTGGGCCGCGGCCGCGGACGAGCAGGAGGAGATCGTCGGGATCCACAAGGAGAGCGGGGCCGACCGGGTCCCGATGGCCCGGGGATCGCACGTGGGGAAGGCGGTCCTCCCCAACGCACCCCACATCCTCCGGCGAGGGGTGAACTACGCCGAGATCCGCGACGATCAGTCGCTGGACACGGGCCTCCTCTTCATCTCCTTCCAGCGGAGCCCCGAGCAGTTCGTCACCCTGTACGACCACTTCCTGTACGGGACGGACAGGGGACCGCCGGACCGGCTCCTGACCGGCGGGATGGTGCGTCCCTCCACCGCCGACCTGTACTTCGTCCCCGACTACATCGGCTGGGGGTACGCGGGGCACGTGTTCTTCGAGCCGGACGCCTTCGCGCGCCTGTACCAGGGGGGAGCGCAGGCCCGCGGCGGCGCCTTCACCGAGGCGCTCGCCACCTACCGCGGGATCGTCCGGGACCACCCGCACTTCCTCCCCGCCTACACCAACATCAGCGACCTGGCGCCCGACGAGGGGCTGATCGAGGAAACGGAGGCGCGGGCCGACCAGGCGCTCGCGCTGGACCCGGACCACTTCCTGGGGCTCAACGTCAAGGCCTGGGCGTGCTACCTGCACGGCGACTACCCGCGCGCCACGCAGTTCGCCCGCCGCGCGATCGAAGCCAGCTACGTCGACTCCTTCCGGGCCTTCCCCTACCACACCCTCGGGGCCTCACTGATCGAGCTGGGCCGCTTCGCCGAGGCGGAGGCGGCGCTGCGGCGCTCGGCGATCCGCGTCAACGTCGAGCCGCTGATCTGCTACAGCCTGGGGAACTCGCTGGACGCCCAGGGGCGCGACGCCGAGGCGGAGAAGATCTACGCCCGCACCCTGGAGGTGGTGGAGTACCGGCTGCGCTACGGGCAGGTCTCGGCCCGCGACCGGCGCAACCTCTTCCACATGCGCTACGTCCGGTACCGGTCCCCCCGCAGCCGGAGCGTCTTCGAAGCCGTGCGCCGGCTCGTGTCGGCCTCGCCCAACACCTACGGTCCGGCCCCGCAGGGCCCGGGCGCGTCCTGAACCCCGGAGGAGGGTCCATGTTCACGTTCGAAACCGACATCCGTACCCAGGAGAACCTCGACCTTTCCGAGAACCTGGGCTTCACCAGCCGGCTCTCCTCCGTCCCCAGCTTCGACTCCCGCTCCGACGCCGAGCTGCGCGAGGTGGCCCGCTCGCACCCCGACCCGGTGGAGCGGGAACGGGCGCTCTGGGAGTACGGGTACCGGAGGAAGGCGGAGGCGCTCCCCTTCCTGGACGACGCCCTCCGCTTCGAGGAGCGGCCCTCCGTCCGCTGGAACCTGCTCTGGCTGGGGCTCAAGGTGGGGCAGGAGGCGGCGGTCCCCATGATGGAGGCCGCGCTCGCGGACGACGACCGCGAGGTGAGGGACTGGGCCCGGGTCTTCCTGCGCGACGCCGCGGGGGCAGAGCTGGAAACGGAGTACACGCACGCCGTCTACACGCCGGACGGCCCGTTCGACCAGACGCTCCCGCTCCAGATCGCCGGGTTCGCGCTGGTGAACCTCCCCGGGCTGGGGCCGGTGCGGGCGACGCTCTCCCCCCTCTGGTTCGAGCGCATCATGGGGCGCGTCCTGGCGTGCACCAACCAGGACACCTTCATGAAGGACCTCACCATCGAGAAGCTGCTGGAGGGATACCACCCGGACGGGACCGACCACTACGAGATCTTCCCCTTCTCCGGGATCTCCTGGCGCACCTCGGACGAGCACACCCAGCACCGGTACGAGTGCTTCACCACCCGCAGGATCTACCGGAGCGGGAGGGTGGAGGACGACTCGGAGGGGGTGATCGAAGGGGTGCCGATCATCCTGAACCGGGCGGCGGAAACCTCGGGGGTGGCGATCAACTCCTTCACCCTCACCTCCCTCCCCGGGGTGGGGTCCTCCTCGCGCGAGATCTTCAGCCCGGCCCGGAAGAGCCTGGTCGGCCTCCCCATCACCGACCCGCGCGGGATCAAGCTCCTCAACGGGCGGGTGGTGCGCACCGTTAGCGGCCAGTTCTTCGGCTGGGGGCACACCAGCGTGCAGAGCTACGCACGGAGCGGGACGGTGCTCCCCGGGACCGTGCAGCTGGTCAACCCGCTGCACGAGGCCACCGCAGGGCTGGTCAACACCTACCTGTGCGGCACCTTCCGCGGCAAGCTGGGGGACCAGGACGGCGACGGGGTGCTGGACGTCAACACCGTCCCCTGCCACGGGACGCCGGACGGACGGCTGGACTACCGCGCCGACGGCTCCTTCGCCCCCGACCCGTTCGCGTGAGGGGCGCGCATGTACGCGATCGGCTACCGCTACCCGGTCCCCCCGTCCTCCGCCTCGGCCCTCGTGGAGCTGCAGCAGCGCGTGGCCCGGCTGTACGGGGAGGCGGGGTGCCGGAGGTACCTCCTCCTCCGCCCCCGGGCGGAGGGGGAGCCGTGGACCGAGCTGACCTTCTACGACGACCGGCGCCACTACGAGGAGGTGGAGCGGAAGCTGGGCGCCAGCAGCACGCTGGAGGTTTTGTTCGCCGAGTTCCTCCGGCTCACCGGGGTGCCGGAAACGGAGCTGGAGCCGATGGAGTTCGACGTGGCGTTCCAGTCGGGCACGGGATGAGGAGCCGCACATGAGCGACACGACGCAGACGGAAGACCCCGGGACCCGGATCCGCTCCTTCCTGGAGGGGTTCTTCGGGCTGGACGAGGCCCCGGACACGCAGCTCGCCGACCCGGCGTATCCGAAGACCCCGCTGGGCGACGTGGAGGTCAAGCAGACGCTCGACGCCTGGAACGGATCGGCGCTCGCCAAGCACGTCGCCGCCCACCGCTACGTGGTGCGGCTGGACGTGACCACCGACGACCGGGAGCGGGTGCGGACGGGGCTGGAGGAGATGGGGGAGCGGATCACCCTCTTCCTGAAGGGGATCGACCGGGCGCGCTACCGCCCCTCGTGGGAAAGGGACGCGCTCGACCTGGGCGCCACCGCGTTCGTCGGCTTCGGCGCCTCCTTCTTCTTCGACCGCGCCACCCGGAAGCCCCGCTTCGGCTTCCCCGCCCGCGCCGTCCCGCGGCACTTCGCGGGGGAGGACCCGCTCCCCGGCGGCGGGACCGACCTGTACGTGGCGCTGGAGGCGGACAACCGCTCGCTGGTGCTGGAGGGGACGCAGACGGTGCTGGGGTACGCCGCGCGCTGCGGCTGGCTCCGCGTGGTCGACTCGCGCGAGGGGGCGCGCCGGGAGGACGGGCGGAACCTCCTGGGATTTCCCGCGGGGCTCGACAACCCCACGGTCGAGACCACGCCCACCGCCTGGGAGGTGGCGGCGTGCACCGGGGAGGACCAGCCGCCCGCCCTGGTGGACGGGACCTACCTGGCGCACCTGCACTTCCGGGTGGCGATGGACCGGTGGCGGGAGCTGACGTTGAGCCAGCAGGAGCGGATGATCGGCCGGACGCGCGAGGAGGGGGAACCGCTCGTCCCCCTACCCCCGGGGAGCGTCCTCGCCGCGATGCAGCGGCCCGGCACGCCGCGGGTGGTGAGCCGGGGGAGCGACTCGTATACCGTGCACCGCGACTGCTCGGTGGACAAGGGGCTCCTGTACCAGCTCTTCCAGCGCGACCCGGCCCGCTTCGACCTCCTGTACCGGAGCTTGCTCGCCGCCGACGGGAAGCCGCGCCACGGGTCGCTCCTGGCGGCCGGGATCGTGGAGCGGACCGAGGCCGCGACCTACTTCCTCCCGCACGGGACCTTCGCGCGCCACCCCGGGCAGCAGTTCTTCCACCCCGAGGTGTTCGAGCGCTTCTTCGACGGGCTCCAGCACTTCATCCTGACCGATTACCGGGCGGCGCTGGAGGCGTTCGAGGAGGTGGAGCGGCTGGACCCGGCGTTCATGTGGACGTACGCGGTGCAGGTGGAGTGCTACCACGACCTGGAGCTGCTGGACGAGGCGCGGGCCGTCCTGGCCCGCGGGGGCGCGGTGAACCCCGGACACCACCTGTACCTGGAGCAGCTCGCCTGGCAGCACTACCTGGAGGGCGACTACCCCGCGTGCGCGGAGATCAGCTGGCAGGCGGTCTACGCCTACTACGAGAACAGCTACCGCTCGTACCCGTACCACGACCTGGGCGCGGCGCTCCTGGCCATGGGGAGGGCCGAGGAGGCGGAGCTGGCCTTCCGGCGGGCGGTGGCGCGCGTCAACCTGGTCGCCAAGAACTGCTACGGACTGGGGAACGCCCTCGACGCGCAGGGGCGCACCCGGGAGGCGCAGAAGATCTACGACCGCACCGTGGAGGTGGCGCAGTACCTCCTGGAGCGGGGCCGCCTCGTCCCGCGCGACGCGCGGACCGAGCTGGAGCTGGCCTCCATCACCTACCGGAGCGAGCGGAGCGAGGAAACGCGGGCGCGGATCCGCGAGCTGCTCCGCGCGGTCCCGCGCCCGGCGCCGCGCCCCTCCGGCCCGCCGGAGCTGCGCCCGAAGCCCGTCCCGGAGCCGCTCCCGGTGGGGACGGTGGGGACGGCGGAGCCGGTCGAGATCTCCCCCTCCATCACCCGGGAGGATCGATGATCACCCCGTATCGACGCATGCTCCTCACGGCCCTGGCGGCCTCGCTGCTGGCGGGGTGCGCCACCGCCCCGCTCCGGCGGGAGCCCGCCGCGCCCGCCCGGATCTCCGGGTCCGTGGTGCTGGAGTGGAACGAGCTC
>JAFAYN010000127.1 GCA_019240375.1 Gemmatimonadota bacterium | reverse complement strand
TTCTCCCACGCCGGATCGCATCGTTCCTAGCTCCCGAAGCCGAGGAGAGGGAGGAGGAGGGGGAGCAGGGCCCGGCCGGCCAGGTACAGGCCGTATCCCAGCCCCGCCGCGGCGAGGGTGCCGGCGGCCTGCACCGCCACGAGCCGCCCCCACCCGGGCCCGCGCTCCCCCTCCAGCGCCGCGACGATGCGGCGCAGGAGGGCGCTCACCTCCGGGTCGCGCTCCCCCCGGTCGTGCGCCGACACGGACACCGCGGCGCGGGTGCCGGCCGTCCGCAGCGCCTCGACGGCCGCCGACAGGCGGTCGTTCACGCCCTCCGACGCCTGGACCCACGCGGACGCGGCGCGCTCGTCCACGCTGGAGAGGCGCTCGGCCACCTGTCGGAGCATCAGGTCGACGGTGTCGATGGCCGGCTGGGCGCCCGCCACCGCGAAGGCCACGGCCTCCATTCTCGCGACCACCGACTCGCTTCCCTCCCGCAGGGCGGCGAGCGTCTCCTGGACCCCCGTGGCGGTGCGCTCGGCGCCCGCCTGGTAGCCGCCCAGGGAGCGGAGCGCGTCGTGGAGCGAGACGGCGCTCTGCCGCAGCAGGTCGATGGCCTGCTCCGAGGCCTGCGAGCGCTCGTGCACGGTGTCGACGATCCCGTGGTAGGCCCGGGTGACGCCCTCCACCATCTCGGCGAGCGTGCCCACCCGGCGCTGCAGCTCGCGCAGCTCGCTCCCGGTCTTCTGGTGCAGCGCCTGGTCCTGCTGCGCGGTCAGCTCCACCAGCCGCTCGTTCAGCCGCTCGAACGCCTCGTGGAAGCTTTCCGACAGCCCGTTCATCCCGGACTCGAGCCCCTCGATCGCGCGCCCCGTATCGCGGACGGACGCGGCGGTCTCGCGCAGCTCGCGGACGGCTTCGGTGAGCGGATCGACCGAGCCGCCGCCGTGCAGGCCGCCGTAGAGGAACTCGGTGGAGACCAGCTCCAGCCGCTCCAGCAGGTTCCGCCGTCCGGTCGCCAGCCCCTGCGCCATCAGCCCCACGGCGATGGCGCCCACCAGCGCCAGGGCGTTGCCGCCGAAGGCGTCGGCCACGGCGCGCAGCGGCGTGGCGATGTCGGCGGCGCCGGGCTGCGCTCCCCCCGCCTGCGACACGGCATCGATCAGCCCCGGGAGCGCCGTCTTGACGCCGGCGAAGGTGCCCAGCACGGCCAGGAGGAGGAGGAGCGACGAGACGTATCGGGCGAACACGCCGTAGCGCGCGGTGTGCGTTTCCGCGATCCCGCGCAGCTCGTCGGGCGAGACCCGGAGGTAGGGATCGCGGGCCTTTTCCATGATTCGCCGGACGCGGTCGTCCATCAGCGTCTCGACGCGGCCGCCGGCCTCGGCGTCGTACTCGCGGTCTCCCCCGCGGAAGAGCGCGTCTCGCCGGGCCGCGGGGGCGAACACCAGCCCCAGCCCCTCGCGTCCGTGCAGATGGACCCACTCCACGTCCTCTTCCTCGGCGGCCATCTCGGCGCGGTCCTGGTGCACGCTCCAGCACGCCCCCAGCACCAGCATGAAGCCGAGCACGATCAGCCCGGTGAGTGCGTAGTTGGGCCGGGCGCCCAGCCCCATCAGCTCGAGCACCGCCGTCGCCGGGGCGTTCTCCTTGCGCGCGAGCAGCACCCCGAACAGGGCCACACTCGCAACCAGGTAGAAAAGGATCCCGAACCACTCGTAGATCGCGGCCGACTGGTTCCCGCGCGACGGAAGCGCCAGGCGTCCGAGGGTCTTCGGCACGGCTGGGGGCGGAGCGGCCGTGGGGGCGGTGTCCGGCGGGGGCGCGATGATCGTCTCGCTCATAGCGGCCTCGCCATCCCCTTCCGCAGCACCATGCCGCTGTCGCCGGACCACATCACCACCGCCGGCCGCAGGGTCTGGTACCGGGCGCCCGGCTCCCGCCGCTCCCAGTCGTAGAAGGTGCTCCAGCGCTGCAGCGCCGGATCGGTGAGCGTCACCCGCGGGTTCAGCCACACCTCGTCGTCTCCCCCCCTGCGCTCCAGCCAGGCCTCGGGCGGGTGGCGCACGCTGGGAAGCACGGCGTCGTTGCTGGCTTCCACGTGCACCGCGTCGGGCGAGGGCTCACGCGGCTGCGCGGCGGCCGGCGTGGCCCACGCCGGATCGGCCGGGACGGGAGCGCGGGGCCGCGGGTCCGGATCGAATCCGCCTCGGCGGTCGTCGTACTGCGCCTCGCGCTTGCGCCCTCCCTGCTGCCACGGGTATCCACCGGCCGTAGAGGTGTCCCGGACCCGGTCGCGGAACGTGTCGCGCGCCGATCCACCCGGTTCCGGCCGCGACGGGTCCAGGCGCGTCCCGTGGAACGCCACGGCCTCCTCCAGGAGCCGCTCGAGCAGGTCGCCCAGGTGCCTGAGATCGGTGCGGACGACGTGCAGGCCCTGGATGTCGTCGCGGATCAGCTTCAGGTCGTCGTGGTCCAGGCGCACCCGCGCCGTGTCGGCGGTGTCCGGGCCGTGCCGCCGCGCGGTGAGCAGCCGGCTGCGGACCAGCACCAGCGCGACGCCCAGCCCGGCCACGGCGCCCGCCGCGGCCCATGCGAGGGGGCTCATCCCTCACCTCGCGCGTACGAGGCGAAGAACGCGTCCATCAGGTGGTCGAGCACCGCCCCGGCCTCGACCATGAACAGGGAGCCGGGAAGGCCGCGGGTTTCCCGCAGCAGCTTCTCCAGCCGACCACGCGTGGCCTGCTGGATCCTCTCGGCGCCCATCCCGCGCAGCGCCTGCTCCAGGTGGT
>JAFAYN010000074.1 GCA_019240375.1 Gemmatimonadota bacterium | reverse complement strand
TCCGACCTGGACATCGTGGTCTCGGGCTCCGAGACCGCGATCACCATGGTGGAGGGCGGCGCGCTCGAGGTCCCCGAGGAGGAGATCGCCGAGGGGCTCCTGGTGGCCCACGAGGGGATCCGCGAGCTGATCCGCATCCAGCAGGAGCTGCTGGGGCAGATCGAGGTCCCGGCGCCCATGAAGTGGACGCCCAAGCAGGTCGACCCCGAGATCCGGCAGAAGATCGAGGGCGCGGCCGGCGCGCGGGTCAGCGAGGCGATGAAGCTCGCGGACAAGGCGGAGCGCACCACCGCGCTTTCCACCGTCCGCAGCGAGGTCGCCGCGCAGCTGGTGGCGGAGATCGAGGGGATCGAGAGCCACGTCGGCTCGGTGATGAAGGACCTGGAAAAGCGCGAGATGCGCGAGATGATCCTCAGCACCGGGAAGCGCTCGGACGGCCGCGGGCTGGACGAGGTGCGCCCGATCACCATCGAGGTGGGGCTCCTCCCCCGCACGCACGGCTCGGCGCTCTTCACCCGCGGGCAGACGCAGGCGCTCGGCGTCGCGACGCTCGGCACGCAGGGCGACGAGCAGCGGGTGGAGTCGATCGACTCGCCCACGGAGCAGACCAAGTCGTTCATGCTCCACTACAACTTCCCGCCCTTCTCCACGGGTGAGGTGAAGCCGGTGCGCGGCACCAGCCGCCGCGAGATCGGGCACGGGGCTCTGGCCGAGCGGGCGCTGGAAGCGCTCCTCCCGCCGTACGAGGAGTTCCCGTACACCATCCGCGTGGTGTCGGACGTGCTGGAGTCCAACGGCTCGTCGTCGATGGCGACGGTGTGCGCCGGCTCGCTGGCGCTGATGGACGCGGGCGTGCCGATGCGCGCGGCCGTGGCCGGCGTGGCGATGGGGCTCATCAAGGAGGGCGACCGGGTAGCGGTGCTCACCGACATCCTGGGGATGGAGGACGCGCTCGGCGACATGGACTTCAAGGTGGCCGGCACGCGCGAGGGCGTGACCTCGATCCAGATGGACATCAAGATCGAGGGGCTGACCGTGGAGCTGATGCGCGAGGCGCTGCAGAAGGCGAACCGCGCGCGGATGCACATCCTGGACGAGATGGACAAGGCGCTGACCGAGCCGCGCCCCGAGCTGTCCCGGTACGCGCCGCGGATCATCACGGTCAAGATCAACCCGGCCAAGATCGGCGAGGTGATCGGGCCCAAGGGGAAGACGATCCGCGGGATCCAGGAGGCCACCGGCGCCACCATCAACGTGGACGACGACGGCACCATCACCATCGCCTCGGTCTCGGGCGAGGGTGGCGAGCGCGCGCGGAAGATGATCGCCGCGATCACCGAGGAGCCGGAGGTCGGCCGGATCTACGAGGGCGTGGTGAAGAGCACCACCACCTTCGGCGCCTTCGTGGAGATCCTCCCGGGGACGGAAGGGCTGGTCCACATCTCCGAGCTGCAGGCCGGCCGGGTGGAGAAGACGGAGGACGTGGTCAAGAAGGGCGACGTGGTCCACGTCAAGCTCCTGTCCATCGACGAGAAGGGACGCCTGCGCCTGTCGCGCAAGGTGGCGCTCGCCGAGATGGGCGGTGGCACCGAGGGCGGGGAGCAGGGCGGGGCCACGGCTCCGGCGGAGTGAGCCCCGCTCACCCGTAACTCTCGCGCGATGGGAGCGGACGTGCTATGTTGGCGCACGTCCGCTCCTTTTTTTTCAGGGCGCGGTTCCGACATCAACCACTCTACGCATATCAGTCCAATGCTTATCGGCGTCCCGAAGGAAATCAAAACCAACGAGAACCGCATCGCGCTGGTCCCGGCGGGTGCGGAGGCGCTGACCAGGGCGGGTCACACCGTCTTCGTCGAAAAGGGCGCCGGCGAGGGGAGCGGCTTCACCGACGAGCAGTACACGTCGGTCGGGGCGCAGATCCTGGACAGCGTGGACGACGTCTGGGCCCGCGCCGAGATGATCATGAAGGTGAAGGAGCCGATCGCGGTGGAGTATCCGCGGATCCGCGAGGGCCAGGTGCTCTTCACCTACTTCCACTTCGCGGCGGACGAGGCGCTGACGCAGGCGCTGGTGAAGTCCAAATCCATCGCCATCGCCTACGAGACGGTGCAGCTCCCCTCGGGCGAGCTCCCGCTGCTGACGCCGATGAGCGAGGTCGCGGGGCGGATGGCGATCCAGGCGGGCGCCAAGTACCTGGAGAAGTACTACGGCGGCCGGGGGATGCTGCTGGGCGGCGTCCCGGGCGTGGCGCCGGCCAACGTGCTCATCATCGGCGGTGGCGTGGTGGGGACCAACGCGGCGAAGATGGCGGCGGGCTTCGGCGCCCGGGTCACCATTCTGGACCTGTCGCTGGACCGTCTCCGCTACCTGTCGGACGTGATGCCGGCGAACGTGGAGATGATCTACTCCAACCGCCACAACCTGCTGGAGAAGCTGGAGGGGGCGGACCTGGTGGTGGGCGGGGTGCTCCTCCCGGGCGCCAAGGCCCCGAAGCTAATCCTCCGCGAGGACCTGAAGCTGATGAAGAAGGGGTCGGTGATCGTGGACGTGGCGGTGGACCAGGGCGGGTGCGTGGAAACGATCCGTCCGACCACGCACGAGAACCCGATCTACGAGATCGACGGCGTGATCCACTACGGCGTGGCGAACATGCCGGGCGGGGTGCCGCGCACCTCGACGCTGGCGCTCACCAACGCGACCTTCCCGTACGCCATCCGCCTGGCCAACCTGGGGTGGCAGCAGGCCTGCCAGCGCGACCGTGCCCTGGCCCTCGGCCTGAACATCGTGAACGGCAAGGTGGTGTATCCGGGCGTGGCAGAGGCGTTCGGCCTCCCGCTGGAGCAGCTCGATACGGTGATGGGCTGAACGGCAGGTTATAGGGGACAGGTTACAGGGGACAGCCTGCGCTCGCGGGCTGTCCCTTTCTTTTTCCCGGGAATCTCCATGATCGTCCGCTTCCAGCGCCTCCCCCACAACCCGGACCTCCCGCTCCCCACCCGCCAGACCGCCGGCTCGGCCGGGTACGACGTGGCCTCGGCGGAGGCCGACTTCGTACTCGCTCCCGGCGAGCGCCGCCTGGTCGCCACCGGCCTGGCGATGGAGCTTCCCGGCGACGTGGAGTGCCAGGTGCGCCCCCGCTCCGGGCTGGCGCTGAAATATGGGATCACCCTCCCCAACTCCCCCGCCACCATCGACCCCGACTACCGCGGCGAGCTGAAGGTGATCGTCTGGAACTCGGGGACCGAGGCGGTGCCGATCCCACGGGGAACCAGGATCGCGCAGCTGGTGTTCGCGCGCTTCGTGGCTCCCGAGGTAGCGGAGGTGGAGGAGATCGGGATCACGGAGCGCGGGACGGGCGGGTTCGGGTCCACGGGGCGGTAGGCCCCCTATCCCCCCGACCCACAGCAGCCCCCTTGATCCCCCGCAAGCAGGAGAAAGGGGGAGAACTGCAAGAGAAAACAGCGGTTGTCGTGCTCCCCTCCCCCCTCGTGGGGGAGGGGCCGGGGGAGGGGGGCTGCCGTCGCACGCCCCCATCCGCCTCGCTGCGCTCGACACCTTCCCCCAATTCTGGGGGAAGGCTTTTTTGTTGCTGTTTCTACAGTTCCTAGAAGATGTTGCGGAGGGAGACCACGGCAGTATCGTGGGCTCACTCCGGGGTGGGGAGACTGCCGGCGGTATCGGCAGGCTCTGGAGCGGTCCGCCACCACGAACACCCCACCCGACCAACCCGAAATCGCATCCGAAAGTCGGTGCGGCATGCCCCCTGCATGTGGCCGTCCGCGCCTGCCCGAACATGGGGAATTCGGCTTGCGTACACCCTTGCAGCGGCGTAGCTTTGACGGTTTCATAGAAGCGAATCCATCACAAGGCTTTATGCCCTGCCATCGCTCCCTTGTGGGTGCGTGGGTTGAAACTCGAGAAAGTGTCGGAATAGACAATGGCCCTTCGCTGGCTCAAGTCGGGGAGCTTCATCCCGGTCAACGACATCGCCGTCGACCTGGGGACCGCGAATACGCTCGTTTACGTCAAGGGTGAGGGGATCGTCCTCAACGAGCCCTCGGTGGTGGCGATGGAAAAGGCCACCAACCGGATCAAGGGGATCGGGCTGGAGGCGAAGCGGATGCTGGGGCGTACGCCCGAGGGCGTGGCCGCCATCCGCCCCCTCAAGGACGGGGTGATCGCGGACGTGGACGTGACGGAGGTGATGCTCCGCTACTTCCTGACCACGGTGACCAACAAGCGGTTCCTGAAGCTCAAACCGACCATGGTGGTCGGGGTCCCCTCGGGGATCACCGAGCTGGAGCGGCGCGCGGTGCGGTCCAGCGCACACGCGGCGGGGGCCAAGGAGGTGTACATGGTGGCCGAGCCCATGGCGGCGGCCATCGGCGTGGGGCTCCCGGTGGAGACGCCCACCGGGAACATGGTGATCGACATCGGCGGCGGGACCACGGAGATCGCGGTGATCGCGCTCTCGGGGATCGTCTGCGACACCTCGATCCGGGTGGGCGGCGACGAGATCGACAACGCCATCGTCACCTTCCTGCGCAAGAACTACAACCTGATGATCGGCGAGGCGACGGCGGAGGCGGTCAAGATCCAGATCGGGTCGGCCTTCTCCACCGGCGACGAGCGCGAGATGGACGTCAAGGGGCGCGACCTGGTTTCGGGGATCCCCAAGACGGTGCGGGTACACTCGCAGGAGATCCGGGAGTGCATCCAGGAGCCGATCCAGGCGATCGTGGAGGCGGTGCGGCGGGCGCTGGAGATCACCCCGCCGGAGCTGGCCTCCGACATCGTGGACCGGGGGATCGTGATGACGGGCGGCGGCGCCCTGATCCGCGGCCTCGACGTCCTGATCGCGCGGGAGACCAACCTGCCGATCCACGTGGACGAGGAGCCGCTGACCTGCGTGGTGCGCGGGGCGGGCCGGATCCTCGACGACATCGAAAAGTACCGCGGAGTGTTGACCACCTGAGCGCGTTCAGGCCGTACCTCAGCAGCGGGGGAGAGCGCGGGCGGAAGCGCGACCTGGGACTTGCCGTCCTGTTCGTCGTGCTCGCGGCCCTCCTCCTCGTCCTCCCCGACCGGTATCGCGTGGGGATCGCGAGCGGGGTCCGCTCGACCGTGCTCCTCCCCTTCATCGCGATGGAGCGGGGCGCCGTGGACCACGACGGGCAGTTCGCCGACGCCAGCGAGGTGCGGGCGGAGCGCGACAGCCTGGCGGCGTTCCTGGTCGGGCAGGCCAGCCTGGTCTCCGAGAACCGGCAGCTCCGCGGGCTCCTGGGGATGCGCCAGCGCCTCCCCTACTCGTTCGTGGCGGCGGAGGTGGTGCGGCCGGGGGGATCGGCGGAGCAGGGGAGCTTCCTGGTCACGGGCGGCGCCCGGGACGGGGTGCACGCCGGGTCGCCGGTGGTGACCTCGCGGGGGCTGGTGGGGATGATCAAGGAGGTGTACGGCCAGGACGCGGTGGGGTACGACTGGACCAACCCGAACTTCCGCGCCAGCGCGGTGTCGGTGGACGGGCAGACGTACGGGATCGTGGAGCCGCACGCGGGGCCGGGCGGGGACCGGATGCTGGCGCTGACCTCCACCGCACTGCACACGGTGCCGAAGAAGGGGACGCTGATCGTCACCTCGGGGAGCGGGGGGACCTACCCCCGCGGGATCCCGATCGGCGAGGTGGTGGGGACGGAGAGCGAGGCGAGCACCTGGCAGCGGATCTACCTGATCCGTCCCCTGGTGTCGCCGGACGAGATGAGCCACGTGCTGGTGCTGGGCGCGCCCCAGTCCACCACCACGGTGCAGGACCTGGCCGGCGCCTGGGGGATCCGGCTGCGGCAGGGGCCCCCGCCCGACTCGCTCATGCTCCCGCGCGCCGCTCCGGCGGCGGCACCGGCCGCGCCCGTGGAGCGGCCGGCCCCGCGCCGGACGCCGCGGCCGAGCGGCCCCAGGCTCCTGGGGCGGCCGGTCATTCGACAGGACCAGAACACACAGGGGACGCAGGGCACCCCGCAGGCGGGCACGCCCGTGCCGCCGCAGCCGGGGACCCCGCCGGACACGGGGCGGAGGCGGCAGCGATGAATGGTGCACACCGATGGGCGCTCGGGGCGCTCGTCGTGATCCTGGTGGTTCTGGACCTCGTACTACGTGTCGGGCTCGGGCTCGGCCACTTCGTTCCGGACCTGATCGTGGTCGCGCTCCTGCTCGCTGCCCGGCAGATGCGCAGCGGGTGGGCGGCGGGGCTGGGGCTCCTGCTGGGGATCGTGGAGGGGGCGGTGATCCCGCTCACCTTCGGGGCCAGCGCGCTGGCGCTGGCGATCCTGGGGTTCCTGGGCTCGCGGTCGCGCGACCTTTTCTCGGGCGACAGCCCGATCTTCCTCGCCTTCTACCTGTTCGCGGGGAAGTGGCTCTACGACATCCTGCTGCACCTGATCCTGCTGGCGAGAGCGCAGCCCGGTTCGCCCTCTTCGCTCATCCTGGTCTCGCCGCTGATGGCACTCTACGCGGCGGCGGCCGGGATCGCGGCATACACGGCGTACCGCACGCTTTCCTGAACGTCTCGCGGGTGTGACCATGAAGCGTGTGCGTGCAATCCGGCTCGGCGATCCGGTCCTGTTCTTCCTGGTGGTGGGGCTGTCCCTGTTCGGGATCGCCATGGTGTACAGCGCGGGGGTGCTGGACGTCCCCTCCAAGGTGGTGACGGGGATCTGGAAGCAGCAGCTCCTCTGGTTCGCGCTGAGCATGGTCGCGGTCCCCTTCATCCTGCGCATCCCGGTGACCTGGCTGGAGTGGGCGGCGCAGCCGATCTACGCGGTGGCGCTGGTCCTCCTCCTGCTGACCCTGATCATCGGCGGGGGCGCGGGGACGGCGGAAAGCTCGTCGAGCTGGATCCAGGTCGGGCCGGTGCGCCTGCAGACCTCGGAGATCGCCAAGATTGCGGTGGTCCTGATGCTGTCGCGGGTGCTGGGGGAGTGGCGCGAGGCCCCCACCACGCTCTGGGCGCTGTGGAAGCCGATCGCCGTGGTGATGGTCCCCATGGCGTTGGTCATGGCCCAGCCCGACCTGGGGACGGCGCTGGTCTTCGCGTCGATCCTGGTGTGGGCGCTCTTCTGGGCGGGGACTCCCCTCCGGACGCTCTTCCTCCTCCTCAGCCCGGCGGCGGGCCTCTTCCTGTCGATCAACCCGTGGGTCTGGGGGGTGTGGATCATCCTGATCGCCTTCCTCCTGTTCCGCTGGCGCGTGTACCTGTCGGAGGCGGCGACCATCCTGGTCGTCAACATCATGGCGGGGTCGGTGTCGTGGGCCCTCTGGAACTCGCTGAAGCCGTACCAGAAGAACCGCTTCATGGTCTTCCTGGATCCCTCGGTCGATCCGCGCGGGGCGGGGTACAACCTGATCCAGTCGAGGGTGGCGATCGGGAGCGGCGGGTGGCTCGGCAAGGGGTTCACCCTGGGGACGCAGAAGCGGCTGGCCTTCCTCCCGGAGCAGCACACCGACTTCATCTTCTCGGTGGTGGGGGAGGAGTGGGGCTTCCTGGGGGTGGCGGTGGTGCTGATCACCTTCGGGCTGATCTTCTGGCGGCTGGTGCGGATCGCGGAAAAGTCGTCCGACCCGTTCGCCAGCCTGGTCCCTTTCGGTCTGTTCG
>JAFAYN010000073.1 GCA_019240375.1 Gemmatimonadota bacterium | reverse complement strand
GCCGCCGGGGCGTAGCTGATCCCGGTGCTGGGGCTCATCTCGTTCTCGGGGAAGATCACCAGCGAGGTGGTCTCCACCTTCTGCTGCGTGCTGTAGCCGCCGCTGGACTTCTGAACCGGGCTCAGACGCTCGAACAGGTCCGGGTCGCCCAGGATCAGCGGGATGGTGACGGTGACGTTCTCGCCGGTCAGCTTGCGGTCGTGCACGGCCGGGCCGGTGTACTCCGGGAACTTCAGGTCGTTGAACTCCTGCGCGAACGCGACCTTGATCTCGCCCTCGGTCAGGCCGAGCGGGTGGAGCCCGCCGGCGGTGGACGTGTCGCCCACGAAGACGTAGCCCTTGCCGATGGACTTGAAGGTGGACAGCAGGTCGGGGAAGGTCATCTCTTTGCTCCCTGTGAGGATAGTTTGCCCTTTCGGGCGGTGCGCCGCGGAAGTGCGGCACGCGGTTTCAGTGCTCCCTGAGCACCGTGAAGCGGAACAGGACGGTGCGCTGGGCGGTGCCCGCGGGTGCCTCCGGAACGTCCCATCCGTCCACGTACTCCAGCCACATCGGGAGGCCGCTCACCGTTTCCGGGAGGGTCCGGTCCAGGTTGGCGCGGAGGCGCTCCTCAATGGCGACCACCTCGTCCAGGGTGGCCGCCCGCATGTCCCAGCGGGTGAAGACCACCTCCTCGTTCTCGCGCTGCTGGCTGCTGGTGACCTGGTAGACGACCCCCGGAAGGGGCGGGGAGGTGGACTCGCTCGCCCGGACGATGTGGTCGCTGCCCAGGGCGGCGGTCAGCACCGCGTCGTCGTTCAGCCGCTGCATCACGGCGGTGATGGCTTCATCCCAACGCATCTCGTTATGTCCCCTAGTACGTGGTGGGCGGGTGCGGGGCCGGCGAACGGGCGACCGAAGCGCCAGTTTGCCGTGATGCCGGGGTTTGCGCCGGTGCAGGAACGCCGGCCCCGCCGAAGTCGGACTCGAACTCACGGGCACGAAAAAAAGCCCCCACCTCGGGCGCTGTGCCGAGTGGGGGCCTTTCCGGCCGATGTCAGGAGTGTGTTCGGAATTTCTACGGTAAAGCTATCGAAATCCCGTCAAACTGTCAACGGTGTCACGATCGTTTGTTTGCTCCACGGAGCAGACGGGACTCACCCGCGCGCGGCCGGGGTGCTCTGCACCTCGTACCAGCCGGCACTGCCGTCCGGCCCGGTGCGGACGATCTGCACCCGGTCGTCCGCCCCTTCGACGGACACCACGCGCAGGGTGCCCACGGCCGGGACGAAGTCGGGGTCGAAGCCCTGCGCCGCGTCGGCCAGGGGCGGACGGCGGAGCTTGTGGCCGCGGACCGTGCGCTCCACCTGGTCGCCGGCGGCGAGGTCCTGCTCCGCCACCCAGCCGCGGTTGCGGGTGAGGACCTGCCAGGCCACGTACGGGGCGTACTCGGTACGCGCCAGGAGCTCGTTCCACGAGCCGGCCAGGTACTCGTCGGGGTGGGCTGCCTGCACGTACGCCTTCTCGGACGGGTAGCAGGCGGCGATCCCCACCAGGCGTCCGTCGGGGATCCGCCCCACCGGGAGGAAGCGCAGCCCCTGCGGGCCGAAGACGAAGCCGCTGAAGTCGGGCTCGCCGCTCACGAGGCAGAAGACCACGGGGCCGTTGTAGGTCTCGCGGGCGGGCCTGGCGTCCAGGTGCGGCGCGGCGGCGCCGGGCCCGCCCGGCGTCTCGGTCGTGGTCAGGGGCGGCTGTTCGGTGTCGGTCTGGGTCGTCATGAGATCGGTTCTCGTCGGGTTCGGGGGACGGGTCACGGGAGGTGCGGGTTCCCGTGGCTCCGGATGTGTTCCACCACTTCCTGCGGCGCGCCCTGGTACGCGGCGAGCTCGGCGCGCGAAAGCTTCCCCTCGCGCACCCACGCCGTCCAGCAGCCGTCGCACACCTCTTCGGCATCGCCGCGGATAGCGGCGGGGACGCCCTGCACGTCCACCATGCACAAGGCGAAGGTCCAGCGCCCGCAGGCGCAGCGCACCCGCTCCAGGTCCAGCTCGTCGGGGGTGTAGGGTGCGGGTGAGGCGGCCTGCGCCGGGGCGTCGGCCACGCCGACGCCCTGCCCCTTCGCCTTCCCGGCCTGGTGCTTCCTGCGGTTCTTTTCCGCCCGGTTGTCCGGGTGCCACCGGGTCACGGGCGATTCCACGTCGTGCGGGTTAGGCATCGGTCAGGCCCCTCCCAGGGCGATGAAGGGGACGCTCACGTCTCCCGGGGTGGCTCCGGCTTCGTTCACCGACCCCGTCTTGTAGGTGACGCTGGTGAGGGAAACGCTCCCTCCCAGGTCGTACTGGTCGGTCACCTGGACCATGTATTCCGCGCCGTAGCCCAGCCCGTCCACGCTCACGGAGGACGAGTAGCTTCGGGTGGTGGCCGACCCGCTGTAGTTGGAGTAGCTCCGGGTGCCGCGGAGCACCCATCCCGAGCCGTTGTAGCGGGTGTAGAATCCCACGCTGACCTGGCCCCCGTAGGTGACGGTGGTACCGCCTGGAGATATGGGCATCAGATGGGCTCCCTCAAGGTGGTTCCGCTGCTCGTGGTGTACGAGTTGATGCTCACCGAGTAGTTGAAGACGTACACGTCGTCGTACGCCTCGGTGGCGCTGTTCTTGGTGCAGATCCCGCTGCTGGGAGACAGGGTGTTGGTGGTCAGCACCGGGTCGGCCTGGCGCACCTTGATGCGCGCGGTGAAGCCGGAGGGGGTGAGCCCCACCGCTTCCGCCACCGTCCGCTGCCGCACGCTCCCCAGCGCGGGGTCGTAGGTGACCTGCCCGGGCCCGAACATCACCGCCGGGACGCTCTGGAACGGCGGGTTGAAGCTGATCGTGGTGCCGTCCTGCACCACCCCGGCCTGGGCGAACTGGGCCAGCTTCACCTCGCGCGCCCCATCGTACTGGAGCACCCCGGACTTGAGGAGCCGGTCGGAGTCGGAAAGGGTTTCCACGTGCCGCCGCCCCTCGAACGCGTCCTCGCTCTGGGCGTAGGCCCGGTCGAAGTACAGCACCACCGTGCGCGGGCTCCAGGTGTAGAACGTCACCCGGCAGAACCGGGCTCCCGAGGGCGCCTCCAGCACCCCGCTGAAGTCCGTCCACCCCGAGATGTTGAGGACGGCCTGGTCCCCGGTCACCAGGTCCGTGAACTGCATGGCGCCACCGCGCGAGAAGTCGTTGGTGTCGCCATACCAGAGCACCCGGAAGTAGAACCCGTTCTGCTCGGTCCCGCTGGGGTTCCCCACCGTGACGCCGAAGCGGTATCGCTCCCCGGCACGAATGCGGAAAGGGGCGCAGGACACCCCGTCCGACGGGGTCTGCGACTGCGCGTAGCTCCCGTGGATCCCCTGGACCAGCGAGTACGCTCCGCCCCCGCCCTCGAAGTGGGGCGTCCACCCGTCCCCCACCCCGTCCCCGTTGGCGTCCACCTCGAAGCTGGGGTTGTAGATCAGGTTGCCGAAGTCGGTGACCGCCTGCTCCGAGGCGATCCTGCCCCCGTCGTGCGTGGCGATGGCGCGGTTCAGCAGCCCCGTGGACGCGTGGATCGCCGGGAGCACGGGCGACAGCCGGGCCAGCGGGGCGACCTTCGCGATCTCTCCGCCGGTCCCGTCCAGGTTGGCGTACGTCAGCCCCGCCTGCGAGCGGCGCCCCACGTCCGTGAGGTTGCGCCAGGTGACGCCGGGGTCGTTCACCTGCAGGTTCTCGCGGAGCAGGCCGTCCCCGTACGGCATGACGTAGTTGGACTTGCGGTTCCCCTCCATCGCCTCGTCGCGCACCGTGCCCGCCGCCCTCCCGCCCACGCTGGACGTGTCGGCGGCGGTCCCCTGCGAGGTGACGATGTCGGCGTCGCCCAGCCGCACCCCGGAGGATGCCCGCAGGTTGGAGCCGGCGAACACCGTGGATTGCGCGCTCACGTCGATGGCGTCCACCATCGCCACGTACCATTCGAAGGGCGGGGTGCCCCCGCTGACCCAGAAGAACCCCGTGGTGTTGAACGTCCCGGTGGTGCCCACCTTGAGCCGGAACGTGTACGTGGCCCATGCGCTCGTTCCCGTCTGGGAGCTGAGCCAGGTCTGGACGGCCTCGTTCCCCACTGCGTTGCTGGCGAACAGGATGGTGAGCCCGCTCGGGATCCACGCCCGGATCGTGAAGACGATCTCCGCGCCGCGACGGTAGTACCCGGGGGCCACCGCCCCGTCGGTGGGCAGGAGCGAGAGGGTGAACCCGCCGTTCCCCGGGCTGGTGTTGGTGCCGCTCACGCCGACGCGCATCCGCTTTCCGCTGGTGTTGGGCGCGGTGACGTCCGTCTCGTGGAAGAGCTGGACGTGGGTCCCCCCCGAGTTGTTGTAGACGTAGTAGCCCGTCAGCCCGTTCAGGAAGTCGGGGTTGGGGGAGAGCTGCGCTCCCGAGAGCCCGGACGGGATCTGCTCCGCCCGCGCGCCGCCCACCGTGGCGATGCGGCCGGTGGTGGAGCTGATGTCGAGGAGGACGGGCGCCAGCCGCGCCAGCGGGGCGTTCCGCGCGATCTCCCCGCCGTTCCCCGCCGCGTCCACCGCGGCGAGGCCGGTCTGCGCCCGCTTGGCCGTGTCGCGGATGCTCCGGTACTGCCCCGCTCCCAGGTCGGGGTCGCGGATGGTGACGTTGTAGCCGATCCCCCCATCCGTGTCGTAGACGGTGTCCACCCGGCGCCGTCCCTCGTGGCCGTACGCGGGGGTGTCCGTGGAAGGGCGCCCGCTGTACGGCTGGTCGAAGATCACCCCGCCGTCCGTCGGGTCCACGCCGCCGAAGCGCGCAGGGACCAGGAAGGTGTCGGTCGCGGTGCGCCCCGCGGCGTCCTGCACCTGCAGCGTGACCACGCGGTTCAGCCGGCCCAGCCGGGTGACGACCTGCTGCGGGAACGGGGTGGGGAGCGCGGTCCAGGCGCTCCACGTCCCGTTGGTTCCCTCGGTGTTGGTCCGGGTGCGGTACTGGAGCGGCCCCGTGCCGCCGGCCCCCAGCGTCCCCTGGTACTCCAGGGTGAAGGCCGAGATCGTTTCCGACACGTACACGATGGCCGCGGTGGGTCGCTCGATCCCGCCGCTCTCGCTGGCGGGGACCTGTACACTGTCGCGCTGGGGGACACCCCCGGTGCCGGAGGTGGCCCCGCTCACCAGCGCGCCGTTGAACGGGGTGATGCGGGCGTGCCAGGTCTTGCCGCGCTCCGCCGCCGCCAGCGTCCGGGTGGCGTAGAAGGAGCCCCCGTCGGAAGCGGCCACGCTGGAGCCGCTGAGCGTGGTCCCGGTGAACCCCTCGTTGTCCGCGAACTCGATGCGCGCGCTGCGGGTGAAGGCGCCTCCGATGCCGCGCATCGTCAGGGTGTCGGTCCCCTCGTCCCACACCACGTCCACCGACTCCAGCCAGGGCTGCTCCTTGACGTTGAGCGTCAGTGGCACCCAGGTGGACTTCGCCCCCAGGTTCTTCCCCTCGGCCTGGAAGAGCACCCGGGTGACCTGGTCACGCACCAGCGGGAAGGCGGCCAGCTTCTTGGCCGTGGAGCCGGTCCCGCTGTAGAACCAGTGGTTGATCCCGATCTCCGTCCCGCTCGCCACGAAGAGCGGAGTGGTGTCCGTCTGGCCGGTCACCAGGCTCCAGGTGGTGCCGGTGGCCTCGTCCTTGACGTGCAGCCGAACCTGCTCGGCCGTGAGCGACTCCAGCACCACGTACAGGTCGGCGGCGTCGCGCGCGGTGTTCAGCACCGAGCGGGGGGAGAGGGAGGGCGGGACCCGGTCCGACCGCTTGGTCTGCGTGGTGGCGAGCACCGATTCCAGCGTCAGCCCCCCCGTGTCCGCGTACGCCAGCGCGCCCAGGTAGGCAATCTCGCCGGGGGCGAGCGTCCCCGGGAGGGTCGTCACCACCTCGCGGGCCGCCGTCCCGCCGCCCGGGTAGACCGCCGCGGCGCGCACCTCGGCCGTGGTGGGCATCCGGTCCTTGCGCAGGGCGATGCGGAAGCTCTGCGTGTCGCTGTCGCCGCGTGCGGTGGCGACAACCGCGCCGGCGTCGTTCACCTCGCCCGAGAGAGAGAGGACCACCGGGGTGGCGCCCTGGTCGAAGGTCTCTGCGCCCGGCTGGATCACCCGCCCGCTCTTCAGGGTGATCACCGGCTCGATGATGGAGGTGTGCTGCTCGTGCAGCGTCACGTCCTTCTCGTACACCCCCGCCGAGGGGGTGCGGTCGGCGGGAGAGGGGCCGGTGCGCGCCGCCGGCCCCGCGGCCACGTAGAACCCCACCGACTGCACCAGCGCGCCGGGGTCGGTCAGCGTGAGGCGCAGCGTCCCCGTGGTGCCTGCGGCGTTCTCCAGCACCTCCACGCGGTACCCCACCTCGGGATCGTCCTGCGTTCCCGCCACGCGGATCTCGCGGCGGAGCCAGTCGCGGTAGGCGCCGGCGGCACGCCCCCGGGTGTTGATGGTGGTGCGCTGCTGCTCGCGGGTGATCTGGTGCTTCACCGCCACCACCGCGCCCACCTGGTCCTGGTCGTAGTGGACGCCGTTGGCCTGGAACAGGTAGTAGTCGCCCAGCTCCGCCGGCCAGAAGAAGTGCATCTCCACCTCCTGCTCGGCCCGCGGGTCGGCCAGGTCGCTCAGCACCGACTGGGCGAGCTGGGCGGCCTCGGCCGGGGTGTCGATGGCGCTCTTCTCCGTGTCTTCCTGCAGCTCCATGAAGCGCCGCCCGTACTTGGCCATGCTGTCGGGGTCGTACGCGTCGGACGTGCGGAGCTGGCTGGGGGTGGTGCTCCTGTCCAGGTACTGCACCCGGATGTAGTTGCGGATCCCCGCGCGGGCCAGGCGCAGGGTGGAGACGTCCAGGTAGCGCGAGGGCCCGAAGGTCCAGTCCGGCGCCGTGTTGGCCGGGTCCGTGGGGACGTTGACCACCCGGGTGCGCTGCGGGGCGAAGAGCTTGAGCCGGAAGCTCGACGTCCCCGCGTCCCACCGGTAGCGCAGGTCCCACCCGAACTGCTGCGCCAGCTTGCGCAGCGCCTCCAGGACCGAGTCCTTTTCCTGCTTGAAGTCCTTGATCATCCACCCGGGCGAGGCCGGCACCCACAGGGTCACGGCCCCCGCGCCCAGGTTGTCGTCCAGGATGCGCTGCATCACCGCCTCCACGGCCACGGCGCCGTTGGCGTCCCTGGCCTGGTCGGCGGCGGGGTAGGCGCGCTCGGTCTCGATGTACCGGTCCAGGAGGCGCGCCCCCAGGTCGCGGGCCACCAGGGTGACGCGCGACTCCCCCCGCCCCCAGTCCACCTCGTCCACGTCGCCGTGAAAGACGAGCTGCCAGTCGGTGGCGGCGGGATCGACTCCCACCGCCGTGGTCGCCACCTCCAGCTTCATCTCTCGCCCCATGTCGAGGAGCGGGCCGAAGACGCCCTGCGCGTTCTGGTTCAGCGGCGAGCTCTTCTTCATCGGGGACAGGCTCTGCGCGTACGATTCGCGCCAGAGCTGCACCGTGCACTGCGACACCGACTGGTCCACGTCGTCGTCCCACGACACCTCGCTCAGCCAGTCGCGCCCGGCCAGGGCGGAGAGGTTCTGGAACACCCCCCACGCGTCCTTGACCCAGACACGCGCGCTGACCCGGTAGGTGGTTCCCGACAGGACGGTGCTCTGCGCTGCGGTTACGGTACGCACGTCACACCTCGTGCAGGGTGAATTCGACGGCGCGACGCGACAGTCCGCCGGAGGCGGGGCTGAAGGTCACGCCGGTGACCTCGGCGTCGCAGGCCACGCTTCCGCCCAGCATGTCGCCGCTGCAGGTGATCGGCGGGGTGGCCAGCAGGCTGGTGGTGAGCTGGTCGGCGGCGGCCACCGCCATGGGGGCGGTCTTCACCTTCCAGTTGCGCTTGGTGGCGCGCCGGGTGGAGCGCATGGTCCCGTCGAAGGCGCGCGCCCGGTCGCCGATCAGCTCGTAGTCCACCGATGCGCCGTCCACGGCCACGGGGACGGTCTGTCCGTTCACGATCAGGAATGCCATTCGTCAGACCAGTGCGGGGGTGAGGAGCGAGCCGGTGGAGCGGAAGTTTTCCCGTTCCATGACCCGCTTGAGCTGCTTCCAGATCTCCTCCGGGTTGTTGGAGACGATCTGGACGTTGCCGATGTGGACGGGGCCGCTCTCCGAGGCGCCCGTCTCGCCGCTGGCGGTGGTGCCGCCGCGGTCGGTGGGGGGCGAGGGGACGCGCGCGGTTTCCGGCGCCACCGCCTCGAAGCGGGCGAGCGCCACCTTGAACCCCTCGGGCGCGTTGGTGAGCTGCTCGTTGAGCTTTTCCACCTTGTCCGCGGTGTCGCCGAACTCCAGCTTCTTGATCTCCTCGCGCCCCTCCTTCAGCGCCTGGGCGCTGTCCTTGAAGCCGTTCCCCATGTCGATGAGGTCCTGGCCGGCTTTCTTGAGGCCGAAGTCCCCCAGCCCGGGGATCTTGTCGATGGCCTTTCCCAGCCCCTTGATGAGGGCCCCGATCGCCCGGAGGATCCCCCCGGCGATGGTGAAGAAGATCTGTCCCACCCAGGTCGCGGCGATGGCGATCCCCTTGAAGATCGGGAACAGGGCCTTGAGGATGGGCGCGAGCGCCTTGCCCAGGATGGTGCCGACGATGCGGAGCGGCTCTTTGAGCGAGTCGATCAGCGGGGCGAGGCCCTGGAGAACTCCCTCCAGAAGGGTCGCGACCATCCCAAGGGGGGTGAAGTTCGCGAGCAGCCCCGCGAAGGCGCTTCCCGACGACTGGACCTGCTGCCCGGCGATGTCGTTAGCCCGGCCCCAACCGTTCTTCGCCAAGTTGCCGATCGCCGCCACCGCCGTCCTCCGGAACTCGGTGATGGTCTGGAGGAACCCTCGCGGAGCCGTGCCCCCGTCCGAGGCCGTCCCCGTGTCGGCGGGGGTTTCCTGTAGAGGGGGTGCCGTCTCGGGGGTGGCGGGTGTCTGTGCACCCGCATCCGCCGAAGTCGTGGCTGGCTTGGGACCGAAGGCGACCAGCGCGCGCTCGACCATCATCTGGATGGCCTGGTAAACTCGCCGCTCCTCGCCGTTGCCGCTAAGAGCCTTGCCGCGTGCGTTCTCCAGGATGCTGCGAAGCTGCGGAAGATCGGCCTCGGGATCGCGGTTCTCGCGGCTGCGGTACTCCAGGTCCCGTACCAGGTTCATTGCGGCGGCGAATTCGTCCCGCAGCCCTCCCCCGGTGGAAGGACGGGCAAACGCGGCCTGGTCCGCCGCAGTCCCCCACCCGGTCACCTGGCCGCCGAGCATGTCCTGCGTGGCGCGCAGCGGACCGAGGGCATCCTCGGTGTGCTGGCGGGCCCGGGCGATGATCTGGAGCCGCTCGTTGTGGAACTCGACATTCACACGGTTCTGCTTGGCTGCCCAATCAGCATCAAGGAGTGCCCTGGCAGTCTCCGGCGTGGGCATGTCCCGGGTATGGGTGTACCGGCCGCCTCCGCCATCCACCTCCGTGATGACGGTTTCTTTCTCCCGTTCCGCTCGTGCCATCAGGTCGTCGCGCGCCCGGTCGAGCTGTGGCTGCCGGGCCCGGAGGCTCCGCAGCTCGGTGGCCGTCTGGCTCTCGGGGAGCACGGCGACGCGCGCGTGCAGTTGCTGGAGCGCTTGGGCGTGCTGAGCCTCCCTCTCCCTCGCTTCCCGTTCAGGTTGGGAGAGCGTCTGGTACAGCGCGGCGAGCGCGTCTTTCCCTAGCCCGCCCCAGGGAAAGATACCTGAAACGACGCCCGCCCATGGCGACGCGAGCGCGCCGGCTATGGGATCCGGTTTCTCACCGGCATTGCCTGCCGCGCCTCCGATGCCCGCTAGCCCCATCAGCCCACTGGCGGCGCTTTCCAGGCTGGTGAGTGCATCCTTGGCCGTATTGCCGATCGTTTCAAGGATCTGTCCGACGGCATAGCCGAACCGGGTCGCGCCGGTGGCCAGGACACCCACGGCGTTGTAGATCCTCCCCATGATGGGGAGGAGGTTGGCCAGCGCTGGCGACAGCAGGTTGTCGATCCCGTCTCGCGTGAACTCGGCCTCCGTCTCCAGGCCGGCGAGCGACTCCTGAAGGAGCGCAGGCCCTCGCATATCCACCATCGTCTTTTCCAGGCTCGCGATGGCTTGCTCCGTCTCTCCGACCGTCGTGGTCAGGGTGGCGAACGTCTCACCGGCCGTCGTCATCTGCATGGCCAGGCCGTTGAGCGCCTCCGTGGCCGTGATGAGCGGGAACGCGAGCCCCCGCGCGGCGATGGTCATCTCCGCCAGCCCGTTCGCCACGCCGATGGAGGCGAGCCTGAACTCCTTGGCGAGGCTGACGATCATTGCAGCGTCCACGGCTCCTCCCGAGCCGCCGGACGCGTCGTTGGATCCAATCACAGGCTCATCTCTTGGAAGAAGCCATGAAGGTCCGCCCCACGGCTCGTGGCCGGGTGGCGCCGCCCCGTGGGGACGGAATGGAAGCCTCCGGACCGAGCCCTGGCCCGGAGGCGCGGGAAGGCGGCGTCACCGCCGCCTTCCCGATCGGCGCTCCGCGTCGCGGTGCGCCCTTTCCTCCTCCTCGTTGCGGATCTTCCAGACCGCCGCCCACTCGGTGATCTCTTCCGAGGAGATCCGGTCCAGCAGCTCCGCCACCGTGCACCCCAGCTTCTCCGCTAGCTCGAAGTAGAAGCGTCGCTCGGGGTTGCTTCGGAGTTTTTTTCCGCGGCCGCCGTGGCGTCGGGGCTGAGGCCCGACACCCGCATGGCGGCCTGGGCCAGCCGCTCCAGCGCCGAGCCGCTCTTCCCGTTCAGGGCGTCGCGGTCCGCCTCGCCGAACACCGCCTCCCCGGTGGCCGGGTCGAAGGTGCTGGCGATCACCAGCTCGGGGTACAGCCGCTCAAAGTCCACCGTGCCGCTGGCGTCGAAGCCGGACTTCATGAGGCGGGCCCGCTGCGTCCCGGTGAGCCCGCGGACCTCCACGGTCACGTCCCACTCGGGGATCGTCACCGTCTCCGACCGCAGGTCCTGCGCGGCCAGGATCCTCTCTCTGATGCTAGACAAGGCTGATCATCCTCCCTTCGGTGTCGGAAAAGCCCTCCCACGAGACGGTCGTTTCCACCAGCCCGTCCATGGCGGCCTTGATCTCTTCCTTCCCCACCAGCGCCCAGCAGCGCAGGTCGGGCGCGGTGCCGGAGTTGGCGTAGAACTCCAGGATGACGGGCGTTTCCGCCGTCAGCGCGTTGGTGAAGTACGGGTCCGCCGCGTACCAGCGGGAGAGCGACCCGGTCACGTCCTTGAGCGTCTGCGCACGGCTGGTGTAGATGTCGCCCAGGCGCGAGAACTCGGCGTTCTTGGCCGTGAGGGAGTAGCTGTACTCGCTCGCCTCTCCCACGACGGAGAGCGGGAGGTACGAGCCGCTCACCCGCACCAGCGGCGGGCCGAGCTGCGGGAGCAGGAACGAGATGGTCCCCGTGAGCCGGTTCACCGTGTAGGTGCCGGCGGCGGCCGTCGTGTAGGTGGTGCCTCCGTCGCCCGACGTCCCCACGACGATGGCGGCGGTGCGGTCCCAGACCCGCTTGGTGGCTGCGGTGACCTGGAAGTCCATGCTGTTGCCGAGCGACGTGGTCGGCTCGTTGGTGAAGGCGACGGGAGACCCCGCGACCTTCACCTGGGCCTTGCGGCCTGCAGTGGCCATGCTTGCCTCCGGGTCAGACGGCGGTGATCGGGCCGTTGCCTTCCAGCTCGACGGACAGCTCGGTGGCGCCGTTGGCGCTCGCCTTGATGTCGAACTTCGAGACCTTCACCTCCTGCTGGAACCCGTTGGTGGCGTTCGGCAGGTACTGGACGAACAGCACGGTGTCGTTGAGCCACGCGTTGCGGATCGCCACCTGGCCGTTGGTGTCGGTCGGGTTGTAGAAGCCGCTCAGCGAGTAGGAACCGTCCTTGAGCCCCTGCACCCGCTTGACCCAGTCGAAGTCGAAGGTGCTGACGTCCTGGTTGCTCCCCGACTGGCTGAACGAGGCGTCCTTGAGCTCCTGCACGAGGTTGAAGGGACCCGTGGAGACGGTGCCGACCTTGACGACGAGGGTCTTTCCGGCGATGGCCATGGTGTGCTTCTCCTAATTGGGTGTGTTGGATCGGGTTGAACTGCGTGGGTACTACAGCGCCTGCACGATCGCGTCGAGGCGCGCGAACGCCCGCCACGTGACCCCGTCGGCGTCCAGACTGGTCTTCTCCAGCCAGACCGACCTTTCCACGACGCGGAAGGTCGGCATGAGCAGCTGGCCCTGCTCGATGCTCCCCTTGACCATGTTGTAGACCTCGAGTGCGGTCTGGTCGGAGTCCCCGGCCACGGCGATCTCCAGGCCCATGGAGACCTGCATTCCGTCGCGCGAGAAGGTGCGGGCGCTGCTCTCGCGCTTCTCGCCGAACCGGACGTACGGCGGCGAGGAAGCAGGGGGCGCGCTCAGCACCTGGATCCCGCTGACCAGGTCCGTCAGCCCGTCGTCCCCCTGGAGGTACACGGCCACCGCGCTGGACAGCTCGTTCACGCTCGAATAGCTCACTGCGTTCTCCTCTGGAGTGGAAGTTGGGCCGGACCGGGCTCCCCTTTCCGCCGCCCGGCCGCGGTGGAAGGGGCGAATGGGCGGGCCGCTGCCCGCGGATGCGGGGCACGAAAAAAGGCCCCGCCACGGGCGCTGTGCCGTGCGGGGCCTTTCCGGCCGATGTCGGAAGTG
>JAFAYN010000059.1 GCA_019240375.1 Gemmatimonadota bacterium | reverse complement strand
CGCGGCCGCAGCAGGTGGTGCGCGAGGCCGTGGAGCTGGAGTTCCGGCGGGAGGACCGCCCGGGGTGGGGCGCGGCGGAGCTGGAAGCGTTCGCGGCGGAAGAGCGGGCGCGCGGCTTCGACCCCGCGCGTCCCCCGCTGATGCGGGTGGCGCTGGTCCGGACCGGCGAGCGGGAGCACCAGCTCGTGTGGACGCACCACCACCTGGTGCTGGACGGGTGGAGCCTGTCCGTGCTCTTCCGCGACATGCTGGCGCTCTACCGGGCCCACGCGCGCGGCGAGGCACCGCGGCTCGCCGAGCCGCCCCGGTACCGCGAGTACGTGGCGTGGCTGGAAACGCGGGACCCGGCCGCGGCGGAGCGGCACTGGCGCGAGGAGCTGAGCGGGTTCGCGGCGGCCACCCCGCTCCCGCTCCCCCGTCCGGCGGCCGGCGAGGTCCGGCACGCGGAGCACCGGGCCGAGCTGTCGGAGGAGCTTTCGCGGGCGCTCCGGGAGCAGGCCCGGGAGCGCGGGCTGACGGTCAATACGCTGGTGCAGGGCGCCTGGGCGCTCCTCCTCGCGCGCTACGCGGGGGAGGACGACGTGGTGTTCGGGGCCACCGTTTCCGGCCGCCCGGCGGAGCTGCCGGGGGCGGACGAGATGGTCGGCCTCTTCATCAACACCCTCCCGGTGCGGGTGCTCCTCCCCCCGCAGGCGGAGGTCGGGAGCTGGCTGGCCGAGCTGCAGGAGCGCCAGGCGCGGGCGCGCGAGCACGAGTACACCTCGCTGGTGCAGGTGCAGCGGTGGAGCGAGGTGCCGCGTGGCCAGGCGCTCTTCGAGAGCATCGTGGTCTTCGAGAACTTCCCCGTCGAGCGGGCCGGCGCGGAGGACGAGGACGAGCTGCGGGTGCGGCGCGCCCTGAGCGTCGAGCAGCCGAACTACCCGCTGACGCTGATCGTGACGCCGGGCCCCCGCTTCCACCTGTCGCTGCACTACGACCGGGGGCGCGGCGACCCGGACGATGCGGCGCGGCTGGTGGAGCAGCTCGGGACGCTGCTCGAAGGGATGACGGCGGACCCGGGGCGGCGCCTGTTCGAGGTGTCGCTGCTGCGCGACGCCGAGCGCGCGCGGATGCTGACGGCGTGGAACGGCGCCGCGGCGGCGGGCCCCCCGCTCCTCCACGACCTGTTCGCCGCGCAGGCGGCGCGCACCCCCGACCGCCCCGCGGTGGTCGCGGAGGGGCGGTCGCTCACCTACGGCGAGCTGGAGCGCCGGGCCAACCGGCTCGCCGGTCGCCTGCGGCGTATGGGGGTGGGGCCGGAGGTGGCGGTGGGCGTGTGCATGGAGCGCTCGCCCGAGCTGGTCCTCGCCTTCCTGGCGATCCTGAAGGCGGGCGGCGCCTACCTCCCGCTCGACCCTGCCTACCCGGCCGAGAGGCTGGCGTTCATGCTCGCCGACGCCGGCGCCCGGGTGCTGCTCTCGGGCGCGGGCGCCGCGGACCCGATCCCGGCGTTCACGGGCGAGCGCCTGGCGCTGACGCTGGAGCCGGACCCCGCCGGGGAGAGCGGCGAGCCGCCGGCGTGCGCGGCGTCGCGGGACAACGCGGCGTACGTGATCTACACCTCCGGCTCCACCGGGACTCCCAAGGGGGTGGTGGTCACCCACGCCTCCGCGACCAACCTGCTGTCGCGCAGCGTGGAGATCCTGGACGTCCGCCCCGGCGGGAGAGTGCTGCAGACCTCCGCCGTCGGCTTCGACGTTTCGGTGCTGGACGTGTTCGCGGCGCTGCTCTTCGGCTCCGCGCTGTACTTCGCCGACCGCGAGGCGCTGCTGGCCCCGGAGCGGCTGGTCGCCCTGCTGCGGGAGCGGGAGATCGCCACCTGGATGGTCACCCCGGCGCTGCTGGAAACGCTCCCGGAGGTCGACCTCCCCGCGCTGCGGACGCTGGTGGTGGGCGGCGACCGCTGCTCCGCGCGGGCGGCGGGGGCGTGGTCCGCCGGGCGGCGGATGGTGAACATCTACGGCCCGACCGAGTGCACCATCTTCGCCACCTCGTACACCTGCCCCCCCGGCGTCGCCGAGTCGCCGCCGATCGGGTGGCCGGCCGCGGACGCGCGTGTCTACGTGCTGGACGCGTGGGGCGAACCGGTGGCCGGCGGGGTCCCGGGCGAGCTGTACATCGGCGGGTCGGGGGTGGCGCGCGGCTACCTGGGGCGGCCGGAGCTGACGGCGGAGAAGTTCCTCCCCGACCCGTTCGCGGCGGAGCCGGGGGCGCGCATGTACCGCACCGGCGACCGGGTGCGGGGGCTCGCTTCCGGGGCGCTGGAGTTCCTGGGGCGGCTGGATTCCCAGGTAAAGATCCGCGGGCAGCGGGTCGAACCGGGCGAGGTCGAGGGCGTGCTCCTGCGGGGCGAGGGCGTGCGCGAGGCGGTCGTGGTCGCGCGGGAGGACGTCCCCGGGGAAAAGCGGCTGGTGGCGTACGTGGTCGGCGAAGCGGGGGCATCCCCCAACGCGGCCGGGCTGAGGGCGTACCTGCGGGACCGGCTTCCGGAGCACATGGTCCCCTCCGCCTTCGTGGTGCTGGACCGCTTCCCCCTGAGCGCCAACGGCAAGGTGGACCGCCGCGCGCTCCCGGCGCCCGGGGAAAGCGCGCCCGGGGAGTACGTGGCGCCGCGCACCGCCGCGGAGGAAGTCCTCTGCGGCATCTGGAGCGAGGTGCTGGGAGTGGAGCGGGTGGGGGTGCACGACGACTTCTTCGAGCTGGGCGGGCACTCGCTCGTGGCCAACCGGGTCGTTTCGCGGGTGGCGGAAGCGCTCGGGGTCGACCTTCCCATCCGGCTGGTCTTCGAGGCGCCCACCGTGGCCCGCCTGGCCGGGAGCGTGGAAGCGGCGCGGCGGGCCGGCGCCGACGGGGCCGCGCCGCCGATCGCGCGGGCGCCCAGGGACGGCGCCGCGGGTCTGCCGCTGTCGTTCGCGCAGCGGCGGCTCTGGCTGATCGACCGGCTGGAGCCGGGGAGCCCGGCCTACAACATGGCGTACGCGCTCCGCCTGCGGGGGAGCCTGGACGTCGGCGCGCTGCGCGGCGCGCTGGACGAGCTGGTGCGGCGGCACGAGGCGCTGCGCACGGTCTTCACCGAGCGCGACGGCGAGCCGGCGCAGGTCGTCCGGGAAGTCGGCCGGGCGCACCTCCCGGCGGTGGACCTGCGCCGCCTGCCGGACCCGGAGCCTGCCGCGCGGCGGCTCGCGGCCGAGGAGGGGCTCCGCCCCTTCGACCTGGCGCGCGGACCGCTCCTGCGCACCCTGCTGCTGCGGCTCGCGGGCGACGACCACGTGCTCTGCTTCACCATGCACCACGTGGTCAGCGACGGGTGGAGCATGGAGGTGCTGGTGCGCGAGGTGTCCGCGCTCTACACCGCCTTCCGCCGCGGCGAGCCCTCGCCGCTCCCGGAATTGCCGGTGCAGTACGCCGACTACGCCGTCTGGCAGCGCGGCTGGCTCGACGGCGCGGCCCTGGACGCGCAGGTCGGCTACTGGAAGGAGCGCCTGGCCGGCGCCCCGCCGCTGCTGGAGATCCCCACCGACCGGCCGCGCCGGGCGGGGGTGGGGGCGCGGGCGGGAGGGTACGCCTTCACCCTGTCGGACGGGGCGGTGCGGGGGCTCCGCGAGCTGGCGAGGCGCGAGGGGGCGACGCTGTTCATGACCGTGCTCGCCGGGTGGCAGGCGCTGCTGGGGCGCTGGGCTGGGCAGGACGACGTGGTGGTCGGGAGCGCGGTCGCGGGGCGGACCCGGCACGAGGTGGAGGGGCTGATCGGCTTCTTCGTCAACATGCTGGTGCTGCGCGCCGACCTGTCCGGCGATCCCACCTGGACCGGGCTGCTGGGCCGGGTGCGGGCGACGGTGCTGGGCGCGTTCGACCACCAGGACATCCCCTTCGAGCGGCTGGTGGAGGAGCTGGGCGTGGAGCGCAGCCTGACCCACACTCCGGTCTTCCAGGCGGCCTTCGCGCTGAGCCACGGGGACGGGAGCGGCGGGCTCCCGCGCCTGGGCGAGGTCGAGCCGGAGCCCTTCCTGGGCGGCGGGGGAGTTTCCAAGTTCGACCTGGACCTCGCCGTGGCGGACGACGGGACGGCGCTGCGCGGGACGCTGGTGTACCGCGCGGCGCTGTTCGAGGCGGCGACGATCGAGCGGATGGCCGGGCACCTCCAGGTCGTCCTGGAAGCGCTCGCGGCCGGGCCCGGACGGCGCCTGTCGGAGCTGTCGCTGCTGCGCGAGGGCGAGCGGGCGCAGCTCGTGGCCGGCTCCCGCACCCCCGCCGGGGAGCTTCCGCGCGAGTGCGTGCACGAGCTGGTCGCGCGCCAGGCCGCGCGCACGCCCGACTCGGTGGCGGTCTCCGCGGAGAGTGGATCGCTGACCTTCGCGGAGCTGGAGCGCGCCGCCGGCCGGCTGGCGAGCCACCTGCGCGCGCTGGGCGTGGGACCGGAAGCGCGGGTGGGGGTGTGCCTGGAGCGCGGGGTGGATCTGGTCGTGGCCGTGCTCGGCGTGCTCAAAGCGGGCGGCGCGTACGTCCCGCTTGATCCTGCCTACCCGGCGGAGCGGCTGGCGTACACGCTGGCCGACTCCGGCGCCGCCGTCCTGCTCACCGCTTCCCCGGCGGCGCGGGGGCTTCCCCCGTTCGCGGGGCGGATCGTCCGCCTGGACGAGGAGCGCGAGGCGATCGACGCGGCGCCGGAATGGGCGTCGGCGAGCGGCGTGGAGATGCGCAACGCGGCGTACGTCGTCTACACCTCCGGCTCCACCGGCCGGCCCAAGGGCGTCGTGGTCGAGCACTCCGGCTTCGTGAGCATCCTGCTGGCGATGCGCGACACCTTCGGGCTCGGCGCGGGCGAGGTGTTCCCGGTGCTCGCGAGCTGCGCCTTCGACATCTGGGCGTTCGAGGTCTTCGCCCCGCTGCTCGCCGGCGGCGAGGTCCGGCTGCTGGGCCGCGACACGGTGCGCGACGTGGAGCGGCTGGTGGAGGAGCTGGAGCGGGTGGACGCGGTGGACGCCGTCCCCGCGCTGATGCGCGAGATCGTGCAGCGGGTGCAGGCCGGGCCGGGGACGCTGCCGGGGGTGCGGCACGCGTTCGTCGGCGGCGACGCCATCCCGCCCGACCTGCTGGAGCAGATGCGGTCGGCCTTCCCGTCCGCCCGGGTGTGGGCGCTGTACGGTCCGACCGAAACGACCATCGTGTGCTCGGCCACTCCGCTGCGGCCGGGCGAGCGCCCGGGGTGGCAGCGGCTGGGGCGTCCGCTCCCCGGCGCGGCGATGTACGTGGTCGACGCGTGGGGGAACCTGCTCCCGGACGGTCTGCCCGGGGAGGTGTGGATCGGGGGCGCCGGGGTGGCCCGGGGGTACCTGGGGCGTCCGGAGCTGACGGCCGAGCGCTTCGTGTCCGATGGGTTCGGGGGCGAGGCGGGGGCGCGCCTGTACCGGAGCGGCGACCGGGGGCGGCGGCGTCCCGACGGCGAGCTGGAGTTCCTGGGCCGCATCGACCAGCAGGTCAAGGTGCGCGGCTTCCGCATCGAGCCCGGCGAGGTCGAGGCCGCCCTGCTGGAGATCCCCGCCGTGCGCGAAGCCGTCGTGGCGGTGCGGGAGGACGCGCCGGGGCGGAAGCGGCTGGTCGCCTACGTGGTCCCTGAGGAGGGGGCGGAGCTTCCGGCCGGGGAGCTGCGGGCGCGGCTGGCGGCCCGTCTCCCGGAGCACATGGTGCCGGGCGCCTTCGTGATGCTGGAGCGGCTGCCGCTGAACGCCAACGGCAAGGTGGACCGGCGCGCGCTCCCGGCTCCGGAACAGGGGAGCGACGCCGAGTACGTCGCGCCCCGCACGGCCACGGAGGAGGTGCTGAGCGGGATCTGGGCGGAGGTGCTGCGCCTGGAGCGGGTGGGGACCGGGGACAACTTCTTCGAGCTGGGCGGGCACTCGCTCCTCGCGACGCAGGTGGTGTCGCGGATGCGCCAGGCGTTCGGGACCGAGGTGCCGCTGCGGGCGCTCTTCGAGGCGCCGACGGTGGCGGCGCTGGCCCGGCGCGTCGAGGAGCTGCGGAGCGACGGCGCCCCCGCGGCGCCGCCGATCGTGCGGGTCCCGAGGGACGGGGAGCCGCTGCCGCTGTCGTTCGCGCAGCAGCGGCTCTGGGTGGTGGACCGGATCGAGCCGGGGAGCCCCGCCTACAACCTCCCCAACGTGCTGCGCCTGCGTGGGGCGCTCGACGTGGCCGCGCTCCGTGCCGCTCTGGACGCGCTGGTGGCGCGGCATGAGACGCTGCGCACCGTCTTCGCGGAGCACGACGGAGTGCCCGTGCAGGTCGTCCACGCATCCCTCCCGGTGCCGCTCCCGGTGGTCGACCTGCGGGGTCTTCCGGAGCCCGCGCGTCGGGCCGAGGCGGAGAGCCTGGCCCGGGCGGACGCGGTGCGCCCCTTCGACCTGGCGCGCGGGCCGCTCCTCCGCGCCGCCCTGCTGCGTCTGGACGACGAATCCCACGTGCTCTGCTTCACCATGCACCACGTGGTCAGCGACGCCTGGAGCATGGAGGTGCTGACGCGGGAGGTCTTCGCCCTCTACGCCGCCGCGGTCCGGGGTGAGGCGGCGAAGCTCCCCGAGCTGCCGGTGCAGTACGCGGACTACGCCGTCTGGCAGCGTGAGTGGTTCCGCGGCGAGATCCTGGACGAGCAGATCGGCTACTGGAAGGAGCGCCTCGCCGGGGCGCCCCCGCTGATCGCGATCCCCACCGACCGCCCGCGCTCCGCCAGGCCGAGCCCGAGGGCGGGGAGCCACCGCTTCCGCCTCGCCCCGGAGCTGTCGGACGGGCTCCGGGCGCTGTCGCGGCGGGAGGGCGGGACGCTGTTCATGACCCTGCTCGCCGCCTGGCAGAGCCTGCTGGGGCGCTACGCGGGCGGGGAGGACGTGGTGGTCGGCACCCCCGTGGCCGGGCGTACCCGGCGCGAGGTGGAGGGGCTGATCGGCTTCTTCGTCAACATGCTCCCCCTGCGCGTGGACCTGGGGGGCAATCCCACCTGGAGCGAGCTGCTGGGGCGGGTGCGCGAGGCGGCGCTGGGGGCGTACACCCACCAGGAGCTCCCTTTCGAGCGCCTGGTCGACGAGCTGAACGTGGAGCGTAGCCTCACCCACACCCCGGTCTTCCAGGTGCTCTTCGCCCTGGACCGCGTGGGGGGAGGCGAGGAGCGGCCGGCGCCGGGCGGGGTGGAGCTGGAGCCGTTCGCGGGGGGGACGGGAGCGACCAAGTACGACCTGAACCTGACCGTGCTGGACGGGGGCGAGGCGCTCGCCGGGATGCTCGCCTACCGCGCGGGGCTGTACGACGCGGGGACGGCGGCGCGCATCGCCGGGCACCTGGAGCGGGTCCTGGGGGCGATGGCGGCGGGGCTGCGGCTGCGCGCCTCCGAGGCGTCGCTGCTGAGCGACGCCGAAAGCGCGCACCTCCTGCGGATCGGCGCCGGGGCGGCGACGGACGCCGCGGGACAGGCGTGCATCCACGACCTCGTGCGCGCACAGGTGGCGCGCACCCCGGACGCACCCGCGCTCGACTCCGGGGAGGAAGGGCTCACCTACGCGGAGCTGTTCCGGCGCGCCTCCCGGCTCGCCAACCTCCTGCGCCGCGAGGGGGTCGGCCCCGAGGTCCGCGTGGGGATCTCCATGGAGCCGGCGCCGGAAGCGGTCATCGCCGTGCTGGGGGTGCTCCTGGCCGGCGGCGCCTACCTGCCGCTCGACCCGGAGCTGCCGGCCGAGCGCCGCGAGTACGTGCTCCGCGACGCCGCCCCGGTGCTGCTGCTGACCCAGGCCGCGCTTGCCGGGCGCCTGGAGGGCACGGGCGTGCCGCTCCTGCGCGTGGACGCCGAGGCCGGGCGCATTGGCGGGGAAAGCCCGGAGCCGCCCGCCGTCACGGTCGATCCCGACAACCTGGCGTACGTGATCTACACCTCCGGCTCCACCGGGCAGCCCAAGGGGGTGCTGGTCCCCCACCGGGGCGCGGTCAACGCGATCCGGGCGTTCGCCGGCGCCTACCGGATCGGGGCGGGGGCGCGGGTCCTCCTGTTCGCGCCGCTACACTTCGACGCTTCCGTGCTGGACCTGTTCACCGCGCTCTGCTTCGGGGCCGAGCTGGTGGTGGGCCGGCGGGAGGAGACCCTCCCCGGCGAGGCGCTGACGCGGTTCCTGCGCGACCGGCGGGTGACGCACGCCAAGTTCACCCCGTCGGCGCTGGCGGCCACGCCCCCGGCGGAGCTGCCGGAGCTGGAGGCGGTGATGAGCGGGGGCGAGGCGTGCGGCGCGGAGGTGGTCGCGCGCTGGGCGCCGGGACGGCGCTTCTACAACGGGTACGGGCCGACCGAGACGAGCGTGCGCGTGACGGTGGTGGAAACCTCCGACCCGACGCTCCCCCCGCCGATCGGGCGCGCGGTGGAGAACGTGCGCCTGTACGTGCTGGACGCGTGGCTGAACCCTGTCCCGGTGGGGATCCCGGGCGAGCTGTACGTCGGCGGGGTGCAGGTGGCGCGCGGCTACCTGGGGCGCCCCGACTCGACCGCCACCGTCTTCCTCCCCGACCCATTCTCGGGTGAGGCCGGCGCGCGGATGTACCGCACCGGCGACCGGGTGCGCTGGCGCGCCG
>JAFAYN010000437.1 GCA_019240375.1 Gemmatimonadota bacterium | reverse complement strand
GGGCTCGCCGCCGCTCTCCGCGTGGTAGACGGTACGGAGGACGGCGTGCCGCTCCACCACCCGGTTCAGGGCGCGCTCCGCCGCGTCCAGCCGGAGGGGGCCGCGGAAGCGGTAGGCGACGGGGACGTTGTAGAAGGGGTTCCCGGGCTCCATCTGGTCCAGGAGCCACATCCGGTGCTGCTGGAAGGAGAGCGGGAGCGGCCGGTCGTGCGGCACCGGGACGATGGGCGCGGGCTCGGCCTCCGGCGCCGTGCGGCGCAGCTCGCCGATGAGCCGCGACAGCCCGGCCACGGTGGGCGCCTCGAAGAGCGAGGCCAGCGACAGCTCCACCCGGAAGGCGTCGCGCAGCCGCGAGATGATCTGCGTGGCGAAGAGCGAGTGCCCGCCCAGCGAAAAGAAGTCGTCGTGGATCCCCACCTGGCCGATCCCCAGCGTTTCCTGCCACACCTCCGCCACCTGCCGCTCGGCGTCGGCCCCCGGCGCCACGTACGGCGTCGCCAGGGCGGGACGGGAGTACAGGAGCGACGGGTCGGCCGCCCGGGTCTCGTCCCGCCGGACTTCGGCCTGCATCCCGGCTGCGGCGGGGCGGCGGGGCGCCACCCGCACCTGCGGCTCGGTGTCCAGCGCCAGCACCCGCTCCAGCGTGTCGGTCCACCCGGCGACGGTGTCCGGGTCCACCTCGGGGTCGTCCAGCTCGAAGCCGTGGTCCCACTGCACGGCGGTCCACCCGGTGCGGTGCTCGGCGTCGTGCCTCCGCGCGAAGGCGGCGGCGATCTCCCCGGCGGCGGTCTGGTGCATCCGCAGCGATCCCACCGGCGCGGCGGGGAGCGGGGTCTGGAGAAGGCAGAAGTCCAGCGCCTCCTCGCCCAGCACCTCCTCCAGCGCTTCCAGCTCCAGCAGGGTGCCGCGCAGCTCCTCGGCCTCCGGACCGGGGACCAGGGTGCGGAGCGGCACGGACTCGCGCGCGCGCCCCGCCTCCAGCGTGAACACCACGCCGCGGAGCGCCCCGAAGCGCTCCCGCGCCTCGGCCAGCGCGCGCCGGAGCTGAGCGGGCTCGCGCCCGTCCACGCCGCGCACCAGCACCTCGCCGCCGCGCGCTTCCAGCGCGCGGACGCGCTCGATGGTGCGGCTCATCGGGTGGTGCCGGTCGTGAGTGGTCAGCCAGCGCTCCCACTCGCCGCGCTCCTCGGGGAAGTTCTCCGCTTCCAGCAGGAGGAGTCGGGCCCCGCGGCCGGCGAGCCACCCGGCGGTCGCCAGGGCGCGGGCGGTCAGCCGCCCGCTCAGCAGGTAGAAGCCGTCCTCGCGCACCCGCACGCCGCCCTCCGCCGGGCGGACCGGGGCTTCGCGCAGCGTCCAGCGCTTCCACCCGCGCAGCGCCACCGCCGCCTCGGTCCCGCCCCGCAGCTCGATCCCCAGCGTTTCCACCAGGCGCGACTCGCCCTCCGCCCCGGCGGGGAGGCGCACGTCCAGGACGCGGCAGGCGAGCGACGGGTACTCGCGCGGGATCATTCCCAGCGGCCCCAGCAGCATCGCCCGGGCGGGCTCCACCCCGCCGCTCCCGGCCACGTCGTACACCCCCTCGCTCACCACCTGGATGCGGCGCCGCGCGGTGCCGTTCTCCAGCACGGCGGCCAGGTGCAGCAGGGAAGCGTACCCCCGCCGGTGCACCCGGGTGACGCTCTCCGGCTCGTCGTCGGGGAGGGTCCACAGGTGCACCCACTCCTCCGCGGCGATCCCGTCGCGCTCCAGCGCGTCGCGGAGCGCGCGGTAGTCCTCGCCGCGCTCGGGGCGCAGCCGGTAGGCGTGCGCGTCGCTCCGCTCGAAGGCCGCGCCGGGCTCCACCGTCACTACCCGGTGCCCCTCCGCGCGCAGCGCTCCCGCCAGCCGGGCGCCGATCCCGCACTCGTCCACGAACAGCACCCAGCTCCGCGCCTCGCCGCCCACCGGGGGAAGGGCGCTCCGGCGCCACGTCGGGACCTGGAGCACCGGCCCGCTCTCCGCCGGGCGTGCGCGGCGCCTGCGGCGTGCCGGCCGCTCGCCACGCGCGGGGGCGTCCACCCAGTAGCGCTGCCGCTCGAAGGGGTAGGTGGGGAGGGGGACGCGGCGGCGACGCTCTCCGGCCGTGAAGGCGCTCCAGTCCACGCGCGCTCCGGCCAGCCAGCTCCGCCCCAGCGTTTCCAGCAGGAAGGCCAGGTCGGACTGGCGGGTGTAGGCGTGGCGCAGCGAGGCCAGCACCGACGACTCCTCGGCCCCGGCGGTCAGCGCGAAGGTGCCGAGGGTGCGCCCCGGACCCACCTCGACCAGGAGCCGCCCAGGCTCCGCCAGCAGCTCCGCGAGCCCTTCCGCAAAGCGGACGGTGCGGCACAGGTGCCGGGTCCAGTACTCGGGGTCGACGGCCTCCTCGGGGGTGATCCACGTCCCGGTCACGTTGGACAGGAAGGGGAGCGTGGGCGCGCCCAATTCCATCGCGCGCACCCGCTCCGCCAGCCGCTCGGCCACCGGCTGCATCAGCGGCGAGTGGAAGGGGTGGCTCGCGTTCAGGCGGCGGCAGGCGACACCCTCGGCGACCAGCTTCGCTTCCAGCGCGGCGACGGCTCCGGTCGGGCCGGACAGGGTGCAGAGCCCCGGCGCGTTGACCGCGGCCAGCGACAGCTCGGTTCCCAGGAGCGGCTCGACGCGGGCGGGATCCATCGGCACCGCCAGCATCGCCCCCTCCGGCAATTCGGCGATCAGCCGCGCCCGCTCGGACACCAGCGCCAGCGCATCCGGGAGCGTGAAGACCCCCGCCAGGGTGGCCGCCACGTACTCGCCCAGCGAGTGGCCGATCATCGCCCCCGGGGTCACGCCCCAGCTCGTCCACAGCTTCGCCAGGGCGTACTCCACCACGAACACCGCGGGGTGGGCCAGCTCGGTGCGGGTCAGCTCCTCCGCCCCGGCGGCGCCGTCCCGCCCCAGCATCCGGCGCAGGTCGGTGGCCCCGCCCGCGGCGCTCCCCTCGGGGCGCTGCTCGGCGGGCGCCTCGCCGGGGAAGAGGACCTCGCGGATGTCCCGGCCGAGGTGCGCGCGCAGGAGCCCGGCGCAGCGGTCCACCTCCTCGCGGAACACCGCTTCCGTCTCGTACAGCCCGCGCGCCATCTGCCCGTAGTGGTCGCCCAGCCCGGGGAAGAGGAAGGCGACCTCGCGCTCGTCCCACTCGCTGGCGGTGTCGCGGATCCGGGTGGGGTCGCGCGACTCCAGCGCGGCGACGGCCTCCTCCCGGTCGCGGCAGACCAGGATGCGGCGGTGGGCGAAGCGGCGGCGGCCGACGCGCAGCGTGTGCGCCACGTCGGCCAGCGGCTGCTCGGGGTGCTCGCGGAGGTGGCGCGCCAGGCGGTCGGTCGCGGCTTCCAGCGCCTCGGCGCTGCGCGCGGACAGGACCAGGAGCTGGAGCGGGCGCGAGGGGCCGGAGGGCTCCGCCTGCGGTGCCTCTTCCAGCACCACGTGCGCGTTGGTGCCGCCCATCCCGAACGAGCTTACGCCGGCCCGGCGCGGGGCACCCTCGCTCCGCCAGGGGCGCAGCTCGGTGTTGACGAAGAAGGGGGAGCGCGCGAAGTCCACCTTGGGGGTGGGGCGCTCGAAGTGCAGGCTGGGCGGAAGCTCGGCGTTCTCCAGGGCGAGCACCGTCTTGAGGAGCCCGGCCACGCCGGCGGCGGCGTCCAGGTGCCCCAGGTTGCTCTTCACCGACCCCAGTGCGACGAAGCCGGTCCGCTCCGTCCGGCCGCTGAACACCTGGTGGAGCGCTTCCAGCTCGATCGGGTCGCCCAGCTCGGTGGCGGAGCCGTGCCCCTCCACGTACGAGAGCTCTTCCGGCTCCACCCCGGCCACGGCCAGCGCCTCGCCGATGGCGCGCGCCTGCCCGTCGCGGCGCGGGGCGGTGTAGCCGATCTTCCCCGAGCCGTCGTTGTTGACGGCGGTGCCGCGGATCAGGGCGTGGATGGTGTCGCCGTCGGCGAGCGCGTCCTCCAGCCGCTTCAGCACCACGATCCCCACGCCGCTCCCGGGGACGGTCCCCTTCGCCTCGGCGTCGTACGAGCGGCACCTGCCGTCGGGGGAAAGGATCCCGCCCTGCTCGAAGAAGTACCCCTTGGCCTGCGGGACCTGCACCGACACGCCGCCTGCCAGCACCATGTCCGACTCGCCCGACAGCAGGCTCTGGCACGCCAGGTGGATCGCCACCAGCGACGAGGAACAGGCGGTCTGCACGTTGAGGCTGGGCCCCTCCAGGTTGAGCTGGAACGAGGTCCGGGTCGCCACGTTGAACGGCGAGTTGCCGAGCTGGATCTGGAGCGTGGCGTGGCGGAGCTGCGGGTGCTTGGTGAGCAGCGTCCAGTAGCCGTTCAGGTCGGCGCCGGAGAACAGCCCGATCCGTCCCCTGTACGTCTCGGGGTCGTACCCGGCCTGCTCCAGCGCTTCCCAGGCGCTTTCCAGGAAGATGCGCTGCTGCGGGTTCAGGTAGACGGCGTCCCGCGGCGACAGGCTGAAGAAGCCGGCGTCGAACAGGTCCACGTCCTGGAGCGTTCCCTGGGCGCGGACGTACTTCGGGTTCCGCACGTTCTCGGCGGGGATCCCGGCGGCCAGCAGCTCCTCCTCGGTGAAGTGGGTGATGCAGTCCACTCCCCCGCGCAGGTTGTTCCAGAACTCGATCAGGTCTCGCGCGCCGGGGAAGCGGCCGGCCATGCCGACGATGGCGACTTCCGTCCCGGTGAACTCGTCCGTCTCTGCCGTGTTGCTCATATATGGGCCTGTTTCGTTTGGCTCGTGCGGAACTCTCTTACGGCTGCCGTGACTGCTCGCTACTTGTCCTTCCGGGCGCCGGCTCTCGCCATGCGCAGGCGCTGCTGGTGCGTCTTGCGCGATTCGGCGCGGTCCAGGTTCTCCTGGTGCACGTCGACCTGGCTTTCCTGGCGACGATCCAGGTGGCGCGCCAGCTCTCCCAGCGTGCCGTACTGGAACAGGTCCGCTAGCGAGGCCTTTTCCCCGAAGTGCTGCTGGAGACGCGAGTGCAGCTGCACCAGCAGCAGGGAGTGGCCGCCCAGCTCGAAGAAGTTGTCGTGGATCCCCACCCGCTCCACCCCCAGGAGCTGCGCCCAGATCCCGGCCAGCAGCACTTCGGTGGCGCTCCGCGGGGCCACGTACTCCCGGGCGGACTGCGCCTCGGGGGCGGGGAGGGCGGCGCGGTCCAGCTTGCCGTTGGGCGTCAGCGGGAGCGCTTCCAGCAGCACCCAGGCGCCGGGGAGCATGTACTCCGGGAGCGTCTTCTGCAGGTGCTGGCGCAGCTCGGCGGGGGCGACCTCCTGCCCCGCCACGGGGACCACGTAGGCCACCAGGCGCCGATCGCCCGACTTCTCCTCGCGCACCAGCACGGCGGCCTCGCGCACCTGCGGGTGGGTGTGCAGCGCCGCTTCCACCTCGCCGGGCTCGATGCGGAAGCCGCGGATCTTGACCTGCTGGTCGATCCGCCCCAGGAACTCGATGGTTCCATCGGCCAGCCAACGCACCTGGTCTCCGGTGCGGTACAGCCGGGCCCCCGGCTCGCCGAAGGGATCCGGGACGAATTTCTCCGCGGTCAGCTCCGGGCGGTCCAGGTAGCCGCGCGCCAGGCCGGCTCCGCCCGCGTACAGCTCGCCCGGGACGCCAACCGCCACCGGCTGGAGCCCGCCGTCCAGCACGTACACCCGCGTGTGGGCGATCGGTCGGCCGATGGGGATGCTCCCGCGCGCCAGGTCCTCCGGCCGGACGGTGTGGCAGCAGGTGAAGGTGGTGTTCTCGGTGGGGCCGTAGCCGTTGATCACCCGCATCCCGGGAACCGACTCCAGGGCGCGCCGCACGTGCGCCGGGGAGAGCACGTCGCCTCCGGCCAGGAGCTGCCGCACGCCCGTCAATGCTTCCGGGCGCTCGTCCACCGCCAGGTGGAAGAGCCCGGCGGTGAGCCACAGGGTGGTGATCCCCTCCCGCGCGACCAGTTCGCCGAGCTGCGGCACCGTGGGGACGCCCACAGGGGCGAGCACCAGCCGGCCGCCGTTGAGGAGGGCACCCCAGATCTCGAAGGTGGCCGCGTCGAACCCGGTGGGGGCGAGCTGCAGGAACACCTCCTCCGGGCCGAAGTGGGCGAAGTCGTTTTCACGCACCAGCCGGACGACCGCGCGGTGGGGGACGGCGGCGCCCTTGGGAGTGCCGGTAGAGCCGGAGGTGTAGATCACGTACGCAAGCTGCTCCGGATCCACCTGCACGGCGGGCGCTTCGGCGCTCTCGCGGGCGATCTCCTCCCGCAGGGCATCCACGCACACGGTCTCCGCCGCGCCCGCGGGCACCCGCTCCACCAGGCGCTCCTGTGTGAGCACCAGCGGGACGGCGGAGTCGGAGATCAGGTAGGCCAGGCGCTCGGCGGGGTAGTCCGGGTCGAGCGGGACGTAGGCGGCGCCCGCCTTCAGGATCGCCAGCGTCGCCACGATGCTCTCGGGCGAGCGCTCCATGCAGATGCCGACGCGCGTCTCCGGGGCGATCCCCCGACGGCGCAGGTGGTGCGCGAGTTGGTTGGCCCTGCGCTCCAGGTCGGCGTAGGTGAGCGATTGGCCCTCGTGGACCAGCGCGGTCGCATCCGGGGTGCGCGCCACCTGTTCGGCAAAGAGCGCGTGGATGCTCTCGCGCGGGAAGTCGCGCCCGGCGGCGTTCCACTCGTGGAGCACCCGGCGGCGCTCGTCCGGGGTGATCCACTCCAGCTCCGACAGGCGCCTCGCGGAGTCCGCCGCCATGGCGTCCAGCAGCACGGACAGGTGCCGCGCCATCCGCTCGGCAGTGGCGGCCTCGAACAGGTCGGTCCGGTACTCCAGGGCGCCGGTGAGCCGGTCGCCGTCGTCGGCGAAGGCGAGCGTCAGGTCGAACTTGACCGAGCCGGTGCTCACCTCCACCGGCTCGGCGGGGACCCCGCCCAGGCGGAGCGCCCGCGCCGCGCCGCCCTCGTTCTCCAGGGTGAACATCACCTGGAAGAGCGGGGTGTGGGCGAGGGCACGCTGCACCCCCAGCTCCTCGACCAGCCGCTCGAAGGGAAGCTCCTGGTGCGCGTGGGCGCCAAGCACTCCCTCGCGCACGCGGCCCAGCAGCTCCGCGACGGACGGGTCGCCGGAAAGGTCGGTGCGCAGCGCGAGCGTGTTGACGAAGAAGCCGATCAGGTTCTCCACCTCACGCCGGGTGCGCCCCGCAATGGCGGAGCCGACCACCACGTCCTCCGTCCCGGCATAGCGGCCGAGCAGCGTCTGCCAGGCCGCGAGGAGGGTCATGAACAGCGTCGCCCCCTCGCGCCGTGCCAGCTCCTTGAGCGCACGCGAAGTGTCCGGCGACAGCGCGAAACCGACCGAAGCACCCCGCGCGCTGACCAGGGCGGGGCGCGGGTGGTCCGTCGGGAGCTGGAGCACCGGGGGAGCCCCGGCCAGGCGCTCGCGCCAGTAGGCGATCTGCGCGTCCAGCACCTCGCCGGCCACGTACTGCCGCTGCCAGGCCGCGTAGTCGGCGTACTGGACGGGCAGCTCCGGGAGGTCGGCGTTCTCGCCCCTGGCGAACGCCGCGTACAGGGTGGAGATCTCGCGGACCAGCAGACCGATGGACCACCCGTCGCTGACGATGTGGTGCATCGTGAACAGGAGCGCGAAGTCCTGCTCGTCCAGCCGCAGCAGGGTGGCACGCAGCAGCGGTCCTTCCGCCAGGTCGAACGGGTGCGCGGCCTCTTCCCGGGCGCGGCGCATCAGCTCGGCCTCGCGCTCCGGCTCGCCGAAGCCGCCGAGGTCCACCACCTCCAGCGGGAAGGGTGCGGCCTCGCCGACCACCTGCACCGGTTTCCCCTCGCCCGAGCGGAACACGGTGCGCAGCGCCTCGTGGCGCTCGGTCAGGGCGGTGAAGCTGTGCCGGAGCGCGTCCACGTCCAGCGCGCCACGGATGCGCAGCGCGGCGGGCATGTTGTAGGTGGCGCTCCCCGGCTCCATCCGGTCCAGGAACCAGAGCCGCTGCTGCGCGAAGGAGAGCGGGATCTCCCCGTCGCGCGGGACGGGCACCAGCGGCGGCGCCTGCGTCGCGACGCCAGAACGCAGCAGGGCGTCCACCCGCGTGGCGAGCGCGGCCACGGTGGGCGCCTCGAACACGGTGCGCAGGGGGAGGTCCACCCTGAAGGCCTCGCGCACCCGGGAGATGACGCGCGTCGCCAGGAGCGAGTGTCCGCCCAGCGCGAAGAAATCGGCGCCGACGCCCACCTGTTCCGCACCCAGCACCTCGGCCCAGATCCCGGCCAGCAGCTCCTCGGTGGGGGTGCGTGGCGCGACCGGCTCCCCCTCGGCCTGAAGCTCGGGGGCGGGGAGGGCAGCGCGGTCCAGCTTGCCGCTGGGGGTCAGCGGGAAGGCGTCCAGCGCCACGAAGGCGGCCGGGACCATGTACTCCGGCAGCCGCTCGCCCAGCCAGCCGCGCAGATCGCCCGCGGGCGGCGCGTCGCCGTCGGCGGTCAGGTAGGCCACCAGGCGCCGCTCACCCGATGCGTCCGCCCTCGCCAGCACCGTCGCCTCGCGCACGGCGGGGTGCCGCGCGAGGACGGCCTCGATCTCGCCCAGCTCGATGCGGAAGCCGCGGATCTTCACCTGGTGGTCGATGCGCCCCAGGAACTCCAGCGCGCCGTCCGGGAGCCAGCGGGCCAGGTCGCCCGTACGGTACGCCCGCGCTCCCGGCTCCGTCGCGAATGGATCGGGGACGAACTTCTCGGCCGTCAGCTCCGGGCGGTCCAGGTAGCCGCGCCCCACCTGCACCCCCGCGATGTACAGCTCGCCCGCCACCCCGGCGGGCACCGGCTGGAGGTGCCGGTCCAGCACGAAGATGCGCGTGTTGGCGACGGGGCGCCCGATGGGAACCACCGGCCGCTCGTCCTCACGCCCGCACCGCCAGTAGGTGACGTCCACGGCGGCCTCGGTGGGGCCGTACAGGTTGTGCAGCTCGGCGCCCGAGCGCGCGAAGAAGCGCTCCTGGAGCGCGTGCGGAAGCGCCTCGCCACTGCAGACCACCCGGCGCAGCGAGTGGCACTCTTCCAGCCCCGGCTCCTCGACCAGCGCCTGGAGCATGGAGGGGACGAAGTGCAGCGTGGTGATCCCTTCGGAGGTGATCGTGTCCAGCAGGTAGCCGGGATTGCGGTGGCCGCCGGGGCGGGCCATCACCAGGCGCGCGCCCGTGATCAGAGGCCAGAAGAACTCCCACACCGACACGTCGAAGGAGAACGGCGTCTTCTGGAGCACCGCGTCCGAAGCGTCCAGGCCGTACTCCGACTGCATCCACAGGAGCCGGTTGACGATCCCGCGGTGCGTGTTCATCGCCCCCTTGGGACGGCCCGTGGAGCCGGAGGTGTAGATGACGTACGCCAGGTTGTCCGCGTCAACGGTGGGCTCCGGAGCGGCGCCCCCATCCGGCTCGCTTAGGCTCGCAACAGCAGCCCCCTTGCTCCCCCAATTCTGGGGGAAGGCATCCGACACTGGAGCCTCGTCGTGCTCCCCTCCCCCCTCGTGGGGGAGGGGTCGGGGGAGGGGGGCACTACCAGGCGCGCCGACGCCAGCCCGCGCACCGTCTTGCTCCCCCTCTCCTAGCATTGGGAGAGGGGGCTGGGGGGTGAGGGCCTCGTCCAGCACCACCACCGCCGCCCCGTGCTCCGGAAGCCTCGCCGCCAGCCGCTCCTGCGTGAGGAGGACGGGGACACCCGAGTCCGCGAGCATGTAGGCCAGCCGCTCCTCCGGGTACTCCGGGTCGAGCGGGACGTACGCGCCGCCTGCCTTTAGGATGCCCAGGAGCCCCACCACCATCTCCGGCGAGCGCTCCATGCAGATCCCCACGCGCGCCTCCGGGCCCACTCCCAGCGCGCGCAGGTGGCGCGCGAGCCGGTCGGCGCGCGCGTCCAGCTCCCGGTAGGTGAGCGTGCTGCCTTTGAACACGACCGCGGGCGCGTCGGGGGTGCGATCCACCTGCGCTTCCACCAGTTGGTGCAGGCACACGTCCTCCGGGAAGGCCACCTCGGTAGCGTTCCAGTCGAGGAGTACCTGGCGACGCTCGGCGGGGATGATCCACTCCAGCTCCGACAGGCGCCGCCCGGAGTCCGCCACCATCGCGTCCAGCAGGATGGACAGGTGCTCCACCATCCGCTCGGCCGTTGCCGACTCGAACAGGTCGGTGCGGTACTCCAGGGCACCGGTGAGCCGGTCGCCGTCGTCCGCGAAGGCGAGCGTCAGGTCGAACTTGACCGAGCCGGTGCTCACCTCCACCGGCTCGGCGGGGACGTCGCCCAGGCGCAGCGCCCGCGCCGCGCCGCCCTCGTTCTCCAGGGTGAGCATCACCTGGAAGAGCGGCGTGTGGGCGAGGTCGCGCCGCACTCCCAGCTCCTCCACCAGCCGCTCGAAGGGAAGCTCCTGGTGCGCATCGGCACCCAGCACCCCCTCGCGCACGCGGCCCAGCAGCTCCGCCACAGTGGGGTCGCCGGAGAGGTCGGTCCTGAGTGCCAGCGTGTTGACGAAGAAGCCTATCAGCCCCTCCACCTCGCGGCGGGTGCGCCCCGCCACGGGCGAGCCGACCACCACGTCTTCGGTCCGAGCGTAGCGGCCGAGCAGCGTCTGCCAGGCCGTGAGTAGCGCCATGAACAGCGTCGCTCCCTCGCGCCGCGCCAGCTCCTTCAGCGCGCGCGAAGTCTCCGGCGACAGCACGAACGCAACCGAGTCGCCGCGCGCGCTGACCTGCGCGGAGCGCGGCCGGTCCGTCGGCAGCTCCAGCACGGCGGGTGCGTCGGCCAGGCGCTCGCGCCAGTAGGCGATCTGCGCGTCCAGGGTCTCGCCCTGGAGGTGCCGCCGCTGCCAGACCGCGTAGTCGGCGTACTGGACGGGCAGCTCCGGGAGGTCGGCGTCCTCGCCCTTCGCGAACGCCGCGTAGAGGGCGGAGATCTCGCGGACCAGCAGGCCGATGGACCACCCGTCGCTGACGATGTGGTGCATGGCGAAGAGCAGCGCGAAGTCCTGCTCTCCGAGTTGGAGCAGGGTCGCATGCAGCAGCGGCCCCGTGGCGAGGTCGAACGGACGCGCGGCCTCCTCCCGTGCCCGGCGCATCAGCTCGGCTTCGCGCTCCGGCTCCGACAGACTACGGAGGTCGGTCACCTCAAGTGGGAAGGGCGTCGGCGCCGATTTCTTCGCGCTGGGCGGACACTCGCTCCTGGCGACGCGCGTCATCTCCCGG
>JAFAYN010000042.1 GCA_019240375.1 Gemmatimonadota bacterium | reverse complement strand
ACCACCTGTCCCACGCACAGGATGACGAGCGCCCCCGCGCCCGCCCCGAACGGCGCGCCGAACGCTTCCAGCAGGGGACGGCGGAGGAGGAGCAGGACCAGCGCCAGCGGGACCGCGACCCCGGCGACTCCGCGGGTGAAGGTGGTCAGCGTCCGCTGGAAGCCGGAGGTGTCCCGCGTCGCCCAGAGCCCGGCCAGCGTGGGCGCCAGCGTGGCGCCGGCCGCGATGGTCGGGAAAAGGAGGAGGTCGGAGAGGCGCTTCGCCACCGAAAGGACCCCGGCCGCTTCGGTCCCGCCGAGCGCGCCGAGCACGAGGATGGGCACCTGTCCGCTCACCGCGTACAGCCCGCCGGCGACCACGAGCGGGAGCACGCTCCGCGACCAGGCGTCGACCCGCCGGCCGGGCGTCGCCTCGCGCACCGGCCGGGGCACGACGCGGCGGAGCAGCTCCAGGGAGCACGCCAGAGCCGCGCACGTCGCCGCCACGTTCAGCCCCATCGCCCCCGCGGCCGAGAGCGACCGGTCCGCCACGCGCGCGGCGACCAGGAGCGCGACGAAGACCAGCGGGTGCAGGATCCCTTCCGCGAACTGTCCCAGCACGGGGAGCCGCATCCCCTGGAGCGCGTACTGCGCGAGGCGCACCAGCGCGAGGACCGGGAGCAGCGCCATCGCCGTCCAGAACACGAGCGGTGCGCCGGCGCGCCCGGCCACCAACCAGGCTCCCGCGGCCGCCAGGAGAGCGAGGGCGAGCGCCGCCCCCAGGACGGATCGTCCGGCCCACTCCAGCACCCCCCGCCACGACGGCCAGTCGGCGGTCGCGCGGTACACGGCCACCTGCCGCACCACCAGGCGCTCTGAGCCGAGGGTCGCCGGTACGATCAGGGCGTTGAGCCAGGCGAGCGCGTACGCGTACAGGCCGTAGCCGTGCGCGCCGAGGGTGCGGGTGAGAAGGAGCTGGCAGGCGAAGACCAGCCCGAGCGACACCACGCGCAGCGCCAGGGTGCCGGCCGTGGCGCGGACCATCTCGCTCCCCGCCGCGCGCGCGAGCAGCCGGCGCGGGCGGCGAACGGTGGCGCCAGTCGGCGCGAGGGGGCCGCGCGTCACCCGGTGTACACCCCCCGCAGGAAGCCCAGGGGGAGGGAAAGGTCGTGGCTCACGGGCGTCGTGGTGGAGCCCGCCCACACCGCCAGCCCGAACCGCCCCGCGTCGACCGTCGCCGCGAACCCTTCGCGCCCCTCCACGGTCCGCCACGCCTTCCACATCCCCCTCGACAGGCGGATGTCGTCGAAGACCACCAGCGCTCCCCCGCCCAGGTACGGCTCCAGGCGCTCGAGGTAATGCAGCGTCGCCTCGTATTTGTGGTGGCCGTCGAGGTAGGCCAGGCCGATCCCATCCCTGAAGGTCGGGAGGAGCCGGTCGAGCGCGTCGTCGAAGAGGGAGTTCACCACCTCCGCCCGATCCGAGAGCCGTCCGAGGTTCTCTGCCGCCAGCGCCGCCAGCTCCGCGGAGCCTTCCACGGTGACGAACCGCTCGCAGCGCTCCGACGCCGTCAGGTAGCAGCCGGAGATCCCCGCGCACCCGCCCAGCTCCAGGATCGTCCGCGCCCCGAACGACCGCGAGCAGAGGTGCAGGAACGTCCCCCACTCCCGGTTGATGCTGGCACGGTGGGCGACCTGTGAGGCGGTGAGGGGGTGGACCACGCCGTCGCGGTTCACGACCCGGAACCCGCGTGGGTCGCGAGCCACCGCTTCCCGGATCCGCTCGACGCCGTCCACCACCTGTCGCTCGGCGGGCTCCAGGCGCCCGTCGAAGAGAAACTCCAGGGGGCGCCGGAGCTGCGCGGGGAGCCCGTCCGCGAGCATCCTCCGCAGCTCGTACAGGCCGAGGGGAGCCATGGCCCGCCTGTAGACCCTCCGGGCGAGAGATCGGGATGCGCCGGCTACGGTCATATCATGATCGAAAAGGTGCGGATTCCGTCGGACGACAAGTTTCAGGGCGAGGGGGCTGCGCCGCAAGGCCTTGGGGCGACCGGTTCAGTCGACCGGGCCGGGTGCCGAGACTCGGGAGACTATGCCGGGAAGCTCCCGGCCTTCGACCACTCCGCTTTCCGAAACCCATCCCATGCGACGTTCTCTTTCCCTCTGCGCCCTCGTCTACGCGACGGTCGTCGCCGCGCCCGCCGCCGCGCAGGGCACCGTGACCGTGGACCTGGCCGCGAACAGCGCCTACGTGACCCGCGGCCTCAGCCTGACCAACCGCGCCGTCACGCAGGGCGACCTCGTCCTGGCCCTCCCGGTCTCCGGGGTGACCCTTTCCGCCGGCGCCTGGGGGAACCTGGAGCTGCGCCCCTACGACAGCCCCGCCTCCATCAGCATGACCGCCGACGAGACCGGCGCCAACCTGACCGAGGTGGACCTGTGGGCGGACGCGACGCACGCCTTCGGCCCTCTGGGCGTGACGGTGGGCGCCATGCGCCTGACCTACCCCAACCAGGGGGTGTTCACCCCGGCGTACAACACCACGGAGCTGTACGCGCGCCTGGGCCTCGCCTCGCTCCCCCTCGCTCCGCGGCTGTCGGTGATGGAGGACGTGGACAAGGTGCGCGGCGTGTACCTGGAAGGGAGCGTGGCGCAGGCGGTGAAGGCGATCCCGGGGGTGCCGCTCTCGCTGGGCGCGACGGCCGGGTGGAGCGCCGGGCAGGAGCAGAGC
>JAFAYN010000014.1 GCA_019240375.1 Gemmatimonadota bacterium | reverse complement strand
TTCTCGGAGGCACTCCGCTACCCGCAGAAGGGGACCCAGCCACAGCGCATGGCCACCGACCGGGCCCAGGTGGAGGCCGCGATGAAGGCCGGGGTGCTGGTGCCGATGGAAACGCCGCCGGACCGGATTGACCCGCAGCTCCTGGGGATCGAGGCGTACGTGAAGCCGTCGGTGGGGCTGGGGCTCCTGCGCGACGAGATCATGGGGCCGGAGGCGTTCGACGACGCCTTCCGCACCTACGTCGCCCGCTGGGCCTTCCGGCACCCGACCCCGGCCGACTTCTTCCGCACCATGGAGGACGCGGGCGGACGGCGGCTGGACTGGTTCTGGCGCGAGTGGTTCCTGGAGAACACCCGCTTCGACCAGGCGGTCGACACGGTGGCGACCCGGATGGACGGGAACACGCAGCAGGTGGGGGTGGCATTCGGGAACCGCGCCCGCGGGGTGCTCCCGATCCGCGCCCGCTTCACCTTCACCGACGGGACGACGCAGGACTTCGTCTACCCGGCTGAGGTGTGGGCCACCGACCAGCGGCAGTACGTCCGCACCTACGAGTTCCCGGGGAAGCGGCTCGCCAAGATCGAGCTGGACCCGGAGAACCGGCTGGTGGACGTGGACCGCTCCAACAACACCTACAACGTGGCCGGGCGGTAGCACGCCGGCCGCAGCGGCCAGGAACGACGGCGAGGCCCGCCGCGCAGGCGGGCCTCGCCCCGGCTTCAGGAAGAGCCGGGGCGGCGAAACACATGGAAAGGCAGGGGGCTACATGGAGCTGGGAATCCGCGGAAAGCGGGCGCTGGTGACGGGGTCCACGGCGGGGATCGGGCTGGCAGCGGCGCGGGCCCTGGCAGCGGAGGGCGCCGAAGTGTTCGTGAACGGGCGGACGCAGGCGCGCGTGGACGAGGCGGTCCGCGCAGTTCGGGAGGCGGCTCCGGGGGCGGAGGTACGCGGGATCGCCGCGGACCTGGGGACGGCGGAGGGATGCGAACGGGCGCTGGCGGAGGTGCCGGACGTGGAGATCCTGGTCAACAACCTGGGGATCTTCGCGCCGACACCCTTCCCGGAGATCACCGACGCCGACTGGCTGCGCTTCTTCGAGACCAACGTGCTCAGTGGGGTCCGGCTGGCGCGTGGGTACCTGCCGGGGATGCGGGCGCGGGACTGGGGGCGGATCGTGTTCGTGTCCAGCGAGTCCGCGGTGCAGATCACCGCGGAGATGATTCACTACGGCGTCACCAAGACGGCGCAGGTCGCCGTGGCTCGCGGGCTGGCCGAGACCACGGTCGGGACGGGGATCACCGTCAACAGCGTCCTCCCCGGACCCACGGCGTCGGAGGGGGTGTCCACCTTCGTGGGGCAGATGGCCGAGGCGCAGGGGGTGGACTTCGCCACCATGGAGCGGGAGTTCTTCACCACCGCGCGCCCCTCGTCGCTGCTCCGTCGGTTCGCTACCCCCGACGAGGTGGCGGCGATGATCGCCTACGTGTGCAGCACCCGCGCCTCCGCCACCAACGGCGCCGCGCTCCGGGTGGACGGCGGGGTGGTGCGCTCCATCCTGTGAAGACCGCCGTTCTACGGGACGTACAGGACCTGGCCAGGTGACACCGTACTGAGAGCATGCGCAAGCGCGGGAGCGAGGGGCCGCAGGTCGTCCAGATTGGTGCTGCCGGCCGCCAGCACCACGACTCCCAGCGAGAGCGCGCTCAGCGTCTGCTGGTGGGGGAGGTGCGGTCGGCGGTGACGAACACCTCGAACTCGGTCGCGGCGAGCCGGAGCAGCTGCCCGTTCCGGGTTCCCGCCCACCCCGCCTCCGCCACCGTACGAACCTCGAAGCCGGGAAGATCCCGCTTGAGCAGGCGCGGCAGGTTCTCGTCAAGGAGGACCTTCCTCACGCGACTCGGGTGAGGAGGGCCTGGGTCGCCTGTTCCAGGAAGGCGTTGACCTGCTCCCGGCGCACGCTCGGAAAGTTGTCCAGGAACTCGCCCAGGCTGTAGCCGCCTTCCAGGTACTTGATCAGCGTCGTCACGGGGACGCGGGTCCCCACGAAGACCGGAGTGCCGGACAGGATCTCCGGGTCGCTATGGACGACGCTGCCGTCGGGGAGCATCGTGGGTCGTACGTCAGCCATACTGCACCTCGGGATCGGAGAGACAACGGCCACCCGGGCGACTCACCCGCGAAAGCCCTGCCAGCGGGCTCACGACGGGGCCTGGGGCGTACAGACGGAACTTCCCTGCGCGTCCGCCGAGGTGGCCGACCGGGCGCACAGGTAGGTGTTGAAGCGCGGGCTGTAGCGGGTGGGGATGCCGGGGTCGTCCGCGGCCAGCTCGAAGAGGAGGAGCAGCCTTCCCAGCTCCCGCTCCTTCGGACGGGGCATGCGGAGGTGCACCGGGGCGATGGAGTCCCGCGCGCCGGGGAGGATGCGCGGCAGGAGCAGGGCGGAGTCGCTCTGCGCCACCACCCGCCACCCCTCGCCGACGCTGCGCCGGAACTGGGCGCGCACGCTGACCGTGGAGTAGGCGGCCGTGTCGCCGGGGGCGCGGGGAGCGCCCCGCGTCAGCACCCCGCGCGAGATCCACACGTCGACGGTGCCGCCGCGCTCCTGCAGCGTTCCGTCCAGCTCTCCCGCGATGGCGAACACCTCCGGCGAGGCGGTGGCGACGAACGGCTGCGGACCCGCGGCGCCGCCCTGCGTGGCGGGGGCGCACGCCGCCAGGGCGACGAGGAGCGGGAGCGCGAGTCGGGACCGTACCGGCTCTTCCATCGGGTCAGGGATCGGCGGGCGCCGCGGCCATGCCACGCAGCTCGCTCAGGTTCTGCTGCACCCGGGCGATCATCTCCGCGCACCGGTGCTCGGGGAAGTTCCTCACCATGTCGGCCAGCGCGGCCTCGGCCTCCTCGTGCGCGCTGATGGCCTTGGTCACGGTGAGCTTGTCGTTGTCCTGTGGCTCCATCGGGTGGCTTCCTTTCTCGGGATCCTTTGGCGGTGGAGGAGCCGGGCGTGGCAAGTGTCAGGCCGGAGGGAGGTGCCACTTGGTGCGCGTGTAGGCGACGCGGAACCCCTGGCGCTCCGCGTTGCGCTGCGACCCGCTCCCGGGGAGGGCGGCCATCATCGCCAGCCCGTAGCCGTGCTCCCGTGCGTAACGGAGGCGGGCCCCCAGCAACGCCCCCTGCGCGCCCCGCCGCCTCCCCGCGGGAACGGTGCTGGCCCCGGCCAGCAGCGCCACCCCCTCGCCCAGGCTCAGCGCCCCGGTGGCGACGGGGCGCCCCTCCAGCTCGGCGAGGAAGCAGACGGTGCCCTCGCTCCGGGCGCTGACCCGCCCCATCTCCAGCACGGCCCCGGCCAGCTCCGGCGACTCGCTCCCCCACCCCTCCGCCGCGACGCGGGCCCACAGGTCGGCCTCCTCCGGCCCGGCCCGCCGCACCACCAGCCCCGCGGCCGGCGGCCGGTCCTGCCGTACCTCCCCCGCGGTGGGGCGGTACAGGACGCTGCTCAGCTCCACCGGGCGGTACCCCCGCTCCACCAGCCGGGGGAGGAGTCCCGGCTCGGCCAGCGGGCTCACCTCGTGGAAGACCCCGGCGCCGCGCTCCCGGAAGAACGCCTCGATCACCGCCATCTCCGCGTCGCCCGCCTCCGCGAAGAGCCCCACCCCGAAGGTCTGCGTCAGCGGCGAATCGGCCCCGTCGAACATGGCGTACGCCCCCGCCACCTCGGTCCAGGCGGCCCCGCTCTCGGGCTGGAGTCGGGCATGGGACTCGACGAAGGCCGCGTTGGCCCGGCCCTCGGTGCGCTCCAGCCGGCGCGCCAGCTCCAGGTCGGCGTACGGGTAGACGTCCGGGGATCCGCTCATGGGGTCAGGCGGGTACGTGCCGCGCCGGGTGCCGGTGGGCGGGCGCGGGAGGGTCGAGCGGGCACGAGTCGGCGTCGGGGAGGGTGACGTGCGTCGGGGGATCCGGGGTGTACTGGATGGTCCGCTGCACCGCCTCGGCGACGGAGCGGCCGGCGATCATCTCCACCAGCTT
>JAFAYN010000554.1 GCA_019240375.1 Gemmatimonadota bacterium | reverse complement strand
GCGGATCTCGGTCCCGCCCAGCCGGGAGCGGTCCCACTTCCCGGCCTCCATCGAGGAGGCGGCCACGTGGATGTGGCGCACCAGCGACAGGAGGACGCCGAAGGTCAGCTCGGCCACCGACACGGTGTTCCCGCCCGGGGCGTTGATCACCGCGATCCCCAGCTCGGTGGCGCGGTCCAGGTCGATGTTGTCGACGCCCACCCCGGCGCGCCCGATCACCCGCAGCCGCTCGCCGCGGTCCAGCAGCTCGCGGGTGATGCGCGTGGCGCTGCGTCCCACCAGGGCGTCGTACCGCCCCACCTGCTCCAGCAGCTCTGCGGGGGGGAGGGTGGGGCTCTCCACCACCTCGATGCGCGGGTCGCTGCGCAGGAGGGCGATCCCCTCCGGGTCCACCTCGTCCGTGACGAACACCCTGAAACGCGCTTCCGCCATCACCCCAGCACCTCCTCCAGTTCCACCAGCAGCGCGTCCAGCTCCGCCCTGGTGTGGTCGCCCATGTGTCCGATCCGGATCGTCGAGTCCTTCAGTTTGCCGTATCCCGCGGCGATGGTCCACCCGCGCTCCCCGAGCGCCGCGGTGACCCGCGGCCCCTTCAGGTGCTCCGGGAGGACGATGGCGGTGTGGGTGGGGGAGCGCAGCCCCTCGGGGGCGAGGACGGAAAGCCCCCGGCGCGCGCCCTCCGTCTCCACCCACTCCCAGCAGCGCTCGGCCATCTCACGGTGACGTGCCACGCGGGCCTCCACTCCCTCCTCGCGGATGCGGCGCATCTGCTCCACCAGGGCGTAGATCAGGCTGAGCGCGGGGGTGTTGGGCGTCTGGTGCTTCGCCCACTGCGCCTCGAACTCCACCAGGTCGAAGTACTGCCCGCGCGCGGGGATGCTCTCGGCGCGGCGCAGCATGCGGGGCGAGGCGGCGCCGAAGGCCAGCCCCGGCGGGAGGGCCAGCGCCTTCTGGGAGCCGGTGAGGAGGAAGTCCAGCCCCCACTCGTCCATCTCCACCAGCGCGCCGCCCACGCTGGTGACGCCGTCCACCAGGAGGAGGATCTCCTCGCCTGTTTCCCGCTCGGCGGCGCGGACCGCTTCGGCAAGGTCGCGGAGCGGGTTCAGCACCCCGGTGGAGGTGTCGGAGTGCACCACCGTCACCGCGTCGAAGCCGCCGGCGCGCAGGTGCCGCAGCAGCTCTCCGGGGTCGTGCGCCTCGCCCCAGGGGACTTCGTACGTTTCCACCTCGCGCCCGCAGTCGGGGACCAGGTCGCGGAAGCGGGCGCTGAAGGCGCCGTTCACCAGCGACAGGGCACGGCGGCGGACGCCGTTGCGGATCGCCCCCTCCATCAGCCCCGTCGCGGACGACGAGGCGACGTACACCGGGCGGGTGGTGCGGAAGACGGCGCGGAGCGGCCCGTCCACCTCGCGCAGCAGGGCGGACATCTCCGCCCCGCGGTGCCCGATCATCGGGCGGGTCATGGCTCGCAGGACTTCCGGGCGCACCTCGGTGGGGCCGGGAAGGAAGAAACGGCCGAACTCGGACTGGTCTGTATCGGTCATCGGGGGTGGAACGGTCGGGATGAGGCTTCCTCCGTGAGGAGGGCGTCGCCGCGGCGGAGGAGGGCGTCCCAGGGGGACGCGGCAAGGCGCGCGCGGTCTGCGGCGCCGGCGGCGAGGGCGAGCACCGGCGCGAGACTGCGGCCGCGGAGCACCACGTCGGCGCCCGCGGCCACGGCGGGGCGGAACTCCACCCCCATGTACGCGGCGAAGGCGTCCACGGCGGGGCGGGCTTCCAGGTCGGTGGCCCCGTCACCCACCAGCAGGGCGGGGCGGGGGAGCTTCCACTCCCGGAGCACCCGCGGCTTGCCGCCGCTCCGGGCCAGCGGGGAGTCGCGCTCGAAGTCCAGGTACGCGCCGTCCGCGCCGAAGCGGATCCCCACCGCGGCGACGGCTCCGGCGGTGATCCCCAGCTCGCGGGCGACCGCTTCCACGGGGGGGCGCAGTCCGCCGGACAGGACGCGCACCTCCTTGTCCAGCCAGAGCAGGGCGGCCACGGTCTCGCGGGCGTCCTCCACCAACGCGTCCACGTACTCGCGCCCCAGCGCCTCCACCCGCTCGCGGGTGGGGCGGATCAATTCCAGCCGGCGGCCGTACACCTCCTCCAGCGGGATGCTCCCTTCCATGGCCGCCCGGGTCAGCGCGCGGACCTCGTCGGCGTGCCCGGTGGCGAGCTCCTCGATCCCCTCGATGGCGGCCAGCGTGGAGTCGCAGTCGAAGACCACCGACGCGAAGCCCCCCCGCGCGTGCGCTTCCGCCACTACGCGCGCCTCGCGGCGGGGAGCGCCAGGGTGAAGAGGGAGCCCTCCCCCGGGGCGGAGCGGACGGTGACGTCGCCGCCGAGCTGCCGCGCCAGCCCGCGCGACAGGGCGAGCCCCAGCCCGGTCCCGCCGTAGCGGCGCGTGGCGGAGCCGTCCACCTGCCGGAACTCGTCGAAGATCCGCTCCTGGTCCTCCTCGGCGATCCCGATCCCGGTGTCCTCCACCTCCCACACCACCGACGAGCTGCGCGCTTCGCGGAACTCGTCGAAGCCGCCGCGCGGGCCGATGTCCACCGTCCGCACGCGGAGCGTCACCGTCCCCGTGGCGGTGAACTTGAAGGCGTTGGACAGGAGGTTGCGGAGCACCCGCACCACCTGCCCCGGGTCCGTGTACACGAACACCGGCCCGCCGGGGAACTCGGTGCGCACCTCAAGGTGGGGCGGGGGCGGCGGGAGGGTGGAGAGCGCCGCGCGGGAAAGCGCCACCGCGTCGCACATCTCCGGCTCGGCGGGGGTGCGCCCCAGGCGGAGGTGGGTCAGGTCGAGGAGGTCGTTGATCAGCCCCATCAGCGCCGTCCCCGCCGTCTCGATCTTCTCCACCGCCGCCGCCTGCTCGTCGGCCAGGGCGCCGGAAAGCCCCTCGCGCAGCAGGTAGGTGTACCCCAGGATGGCGGTGAGCGGGGTGCGCAGCTCGTGGCTGACGTTGGCCAGGAACTCGCCCTTGAGCCGGCGCGCCTCCTCGGCCTCGTGGTAGCGGGCCTCCAGCTCCACGTTCTGCTCGCGGAGGCGGGCGTTGGCGCGCTGCAGGTCGTCGATCAGGTGCGCCTTCTCGGCGGTGGCGGAAAGCTGGTCGGCCACCAGGCGGAGGAGGGAGCGGTCCCCCTCGCACAGCTCGTCGCGCTCGCGGAAGTAGAAGGTGATGGCGCCGATCGGCTCGCCGCGCAGGGTGACGGGGAGCGACACGGACGAGGAGAAGCCCAGCTCCCGCGCCGAGTCCCACCAGTCTTCCAGAGCGGGGTCGGCGAAGATGTCGAACACCTCCACGATCCGGTTCTCGGCCACCGCCCGCCCGGTGGGGCCGTTCCCGGAGCGCACGCGCATCTCGCTCAGGTACACCGCGTACGCCTGCGGCCAGTTGTAGGCGGCCACCACGCGGAAGAGCCCCGGGTCCGGGTCGCCGGGGGCCCGCAGGAACACGCAGCCGAAGGCGGCTCCGATCAGCGCCGACACGCGCTCCAGCGCCAGCCGGTACACCTCGGTGGGGCGGTCCGCCGTGAGGAAAGCCTGGGCGATCTCGCGCGCCGCCTGGAGCTCGCGGAGAGCCAGCGATTCGGGCGCGGAGGCGCGCGGAAACGTTGCTTGTTCCAAGGAAATCTCTCTTGACGGATCGGAAATGGGGGCCTACTGTACCTCACGAACGAGGGCGTGGCCGTCCGGTTTCGTGCGCCCTCCCACCTCCCGACAGGAGCCGCCCGGTGAACAAGTCAGAACTCGTCCAGCAGCTGGCCAACCGGACCAGCATCAGCCGCGCCGATGCGCAGAAGGCTGTGGAGGCGCTCTTCTCCGTGAACGACGGGATCATCGCGCAGGCCCTGAAGAGCGGGGACAAGGTCACGATCACCGGCTTCGGCAGCTTCGAGACCAAGCAGCGCGAGGCGCGCAAGGGCCGCAACCCGCGCACCGGCAAGGAGATCGACATCGCCGCCTCGACCAGCGCGGGCTTCCGCGCCGGCAAGGGTCTGAAGGACGCGATCGGCTCCTGAAGCTCCGTCTCCGCCTGTGAGGGAGGAGGGCCACGGCGCGCCGCGTCGTGGCTCTCCTTGCTTTCGCCGGCTTCGACCATGGCACGAAGGAAACGCCGCTCCACCCGCGACTCCACGCCGCTCCCGTCGTTCCGGGACGAGGTCCACCCCTCGCTCGACCTGCACGGGGAAACGGCGGAGAGCGGACGGCGCCGCGCCGAGGCCTGGCTGCGGGAGATGCAGGGGAGGGCGGTGCGCACCGTCCGGGTGATCACGGGGCGCGGGACGCGCTCGCCGGGACCGCCGGTGCTCCGGGGAGAGATCGGGGAGATGCTGGAAGCGCTGCGGGGCACGGTCGTCTCGTACTTCACCCTGGACTCCGGGGGCGGGGCGTTCCGCGTCGAGCTGGAGCGGGTTCGCCCGCGTAAGCGCCGTACCGCCGACTCTGCCGCCCTGCGCGGGACCGACCCGGAGCTCCGCAGGCGCGCCGAAGAGGCGCTGTGGGAGCTGGGGGTGGACCCCACGCCCGCCCTGGTGGCGGCGGAGATCCGCCGCATCCTGGGAGAGGCGGAGCGAGGGTCCTAGTGTAGTGTGCGGAGAGGGGAGCGCGCAAGGCGGCCGCGCGCTCCCCTCTCCGTTTTTCCACCGTTTTCCGCCAGCCTACTCGCTCGGGCGGGGCCGGCGCATCCCGGTGCGGGGCCCGCCGGTGCCTCCCCCTCGCGGTCCTCCGGGCCCGCTCCGCGGGCCGCCCTCGCGGCGCGGCGGCCCGCCCGGCTTCCGGGTCCGGTCGGCGGCGCGGTCGTAGTCCACCCGCACGCTGCGCCCCTTGATGGAGGTGCCGTTGACGGCGCGGATCACCCGGTCGGCCGCGTCGGCCTGCACCTCCACGATGGAGAAGGTGTCGCGGATCTCGATCTTGCCGACGCTCGCGCCGGGGATGTCGGCCTCCCCGGCGATGGCGCCGACGATGTCGCCGGGGCGGATCCCGTCGCGCGACCCGACGCCCACGTACAGGCGCGCCCACGTAGCGGGAGCGGCGCCCGCGGAGGGGGTGGCGCGCTCCGCCGCGGGACGCGCGGCGCGCTCGGCAGGCTGCGCGGACGGGGTGGGCGCGGCCTCGGCGCTCGCGGCGGGACGGCGGCGGCGCAGGAGCGCGGTCGCGGCGGCGGCCACCTCCAGCGGGCTGAACTCCTCGAAGAGCGGCTCCAGCACCAGGAGCTGCGCCCCCAGGTCCTCCTCGCGCAGCGCCCGCCGCATCTCGCGGCGGAAGGCGGTCAGCTCGGCGGAGGCGCCGGCACCGGCCTCGGGGAGCGTCACCGCCAGGGGGCGGAGCCGCGCCCGCTGCGCCGTGTCGCGCAGGTGGGCCAGCTCGCGCGACTCCAGCAGGATCAGCGCGTCGCGGTCGCCGCCGTGGCGCGCGGCGAGCACCCGCTCGTCGGCGGGGACGTCGTAGCTGATGGTGCGCCCGACCGTGGCGCCCTCCTCGGCCAGCTCGGCGCGGGTGGTCCCGGCGGCGACCACCGCCACGTCGGCGTCGGCGTCGTCCACCTCGCCCACCAGGAAGCCGCGCAGGGTGAGCGCCTCGGCCACCTCGGCGGCACGCTCGTCGGTGCGGCAGAAGAGGACCGGCGGCTGCTCGCGCTCGCGCTGTTCGCCCAGGAGACGGGCCAGCGTGTCGACCTTCTGGCGCTCGGGGACCAGGGCGTAGCCGATGTTTCCTTCCAGCGGCGCGGGCTCCTCGGCGTCGGGGACGGCGGGCTGCGGCGGGTAGCGGAGCGCACGCTTAACGCGCCGGTCCACCAGGTCGTCGATGTCGGCGTTGAAGGTGGAGGTGATCACCACCCGCTGGGCGTCGCGCGGGGCGTGGTCGAGGATCGTCTCCACCGCCTCCCACCCGCCGAGCGCGTGGATGTCGGAGGCGCCGTCCAGCACCACCGCCTCCAGCGCTTCCAGCTTGAGGGCGGAGCCGCTCACCGCCTCCAGCACGTCGGCGGGGGCCGCGACCAGCACCTCGGCGTGGCCGAGCGGCGTCCCCCAGTTCCCCCCGGCGACGGTGATCCCCAGCTCCACCGACTGGACGTACGGGACCAGCGAGAGCGCGATCCGCTCGGCGGCCTCGGCGGTGGGGACGAGCACCAGGAAGCGGGTCCCCACCTCGGCCGATGCGGAGGCGGGGCCTTCGTCCTCCTCTTCCTCGCCCTCGTCGCCCGTGTCCTCTCCTTCGTCCGCGGCGCTTTCCGTGGGCTGGAGCCGGTCGAGCACACCCAGGGCGTACGCCAGCGTCTTGCCGGAGCCGGTGCTGGCCCGCGCGACCAGGTTGCCTTCGCGGCGCAGCACCGGGATC